>JAKDZT010000327.1 GCA_030462125.1 Tetragenococcus sp. | reverse complement strand
GTCAAATAAGTTTTATAGTTTTATTTGTATTACTTAAAAATATATTTTCACTTGTTTTTTTTTGAAAAAAAAGGTTATGATGTACCCGAGGTGATAAATATGATTGAAAATTTTGGAAAAAACGTGGCTCGGCTAAGGAAAGAATTTGGCTACTCGCAAAAAGAACTGGCAGATAAACTGGATGTACAGAAACAGACGATCTCCAATATTGAACGTGGCATGCGTTATCCTACTTTCGAATCCTTGGAAAAAATAGCGAAAGTGTTTCATGCGACACCGATCCAATTGTTTGGCACAGATAAAGAAGTTGCTGTGTCTGACGTACCTGATATCTTAGATCGAATAGATGAATATGACCAAAAAGTGCAAAATATCTTTCGAGCGTCCAATTTCTTTAAAGAATATTCAATTGAAGATATCGAATATGTAAATGAACAAATTAAAAATATGGAAGACTTTTTCTTTGCCCGTCCTCAACTTGATGAAGATGGGGTTCCTGTAACGGATGAAAAGGGGGAAATTATTATGTTACCTTCACGTTTTTCAAGAATTCCACTAGATAAGATAGAACATTTGGCAGATAACCTTCAATTAATCAACGGTTTTTTCTTTGCGCGTCCTCAATTTGATGACGATGGCGAACCGATGATGAATAAGGAACAAGAAGTCTTAACAGCTCCTTCTTATTTTTCCAAAATTCCTTTTGATAAAATCGAACAACTTGTCAAAGAAATTGAATATATCAAAGAAAATCAAGAATTACTTTAATTTTATTTTTCCTTTTCTATGTGCCCCACACAAGAAAGGAAATCAAAAATGGCGAATTTTAAACAATATACAAAAAAAGATGGAACGAAACTATGGCAATTTCAAGCCTATCTTGGTACTGACCCTATAACTGGCAAATCAGTAAAAACAACGAGAAGAAATTTTAAGACAAAAGAAGAAGCCCAACTTGCATTGTCACGCTTGCAAGTGGACTTTGAAAATAATGGTTTGAATAAAAGTAACAAAATGACATTTAAGGAGTTATACAAACTTTGGTTTGAACAACATTCAAAAGATGTTAAGCCAACAACCAACCAACGTATCCGAATCTATTTCGATAATCATATTTTGAAAGACTTGGGTCGTTTAAAATTAGATAAAATTACTCCCTTATACTGTCAAAAGAAATTAAATCGTTGGGCAGAAACATTAGTCACTTATAAGCAAATGGAAAGAACCGTTATCCCTAAAAGTAAGAATAATGATGATAAGAAAGAAAGCTACTATACAAAAAACGAATTACGGCAATTCTTTGATTGTCTCAAACTACTTGATGACCAAAGAGCATTTACATTTTTCCGTGTACTTGCTTTCTGTGGTTTGAGAAAAGGAGAAGCAATGGCATTGTTATGGTCGGATATTGATTTCAATGAAAATACAATTTCTATTGATAAAACACTTGCGGAATTACAAAGCGGAAAGTCTATTATCCAATCAACTAAAACAGAAACTTCTCGTCGAACAATTAAAGTGGATCATCAAACAATAATGATCTTAAAAAAATGGAAAAACCACATTTTACAAGAAAGATTACGTCTTGGATTAAGAAACGAAAAATTTCAAGAAAGTGTGGTCTTCTGTAATTCTATATTGGATAGGGATAACGCCTATTTATATAAAGCTTACCCTAATAACGTATTGAAAAAAGTTCAAAAATATTTTCCAGACATGAAAATGATAAAAGTCCATGATTTTAGGAAAACTAATGCTTCTCTCTTATTCGAAAGTGGTGCGAGTATTAAAGATGTGTCGCAAAGGCTTGGTCATAAGTCTACTAAAACTACGACTGATATTTACATCAAAGTGACAGAAACCAAACAATCGAAAACAGCGGATGAATTTGAAAAGTATATGGCTTTTTAAAAACAATGGCATTCAAAATGGCATTCAGTAATTATACCTAACTGCCAAAAGCCAATGATATCAAGATGTTTTAGCGATTTTTCCTTGTTCGATATACACCATTAAAATACTTAAATCAGAAGGATTCA
>JAKDZT010000066.1 GCA_030462125.1 Tetragenococcus sp. | reverse complement strand
TACAGGAGCCTTTTTGTTTCAGTTAAAGGAAAATGCTTTTATAAAAACAAGTTTTGTTTTATACTTAATCTGTTATTTTGTTTCTGCATGGGTTCAGCGTTTTGCCTTAGTAAAGGGTCTTCTTACGAATAGAGAGAAAAATACCGTTATTGGTTTTGTTTTTTGTATTAGATAACAATAAAGGAGGGGTTAATTTTTGAATACTGTGGATATTCTAAATGCTGTTGGTTCGATTGGTACACTTGTAATGGCATTTTTTTATTTTATTTCAGTTTCAATACAGCTATATCAAATGCGTTTAGGTTTTTATCCAGCTCTAGGTTTTGAACAAACGTTTATCGTAAATGAGAATGGGAAACTTAAACTACAAAGCGCAGCAGACCTACTACGCATAGGTGAAGAAGGAATTAATTATTTCAGCTTATATAATATAGGCGGAGGAACTGCCAAAAATCTCAGTATTAGGATTTATTTGAATAAAAATATGGTATTGCAAGAAAAATACGTCCACATATTACCTGGCAGTGAAAGTTACTTACTTCCGGTTAATGAGCGCGTTCATAAAGGGCTGGAAGAAGCGTTAGTAAAAGATAGAGAAGACGCCGAGTTAACCATCGATATAGATTATAAGAGTAGTATCAGACAAAAGTGGCAACATGTTTCCTTAGTCGCCCAGTTCGATTCATTTAGTGATAATGATAGTAGAACAATTTTTGAAGTTCAATTTGTTAATGCAGATAGCGAAAGTTACAACGACAATGAGAGAAAATAGCAGAAAGCCAGAATAACCCCCAATTTTCGAAGGAGATGGTGGGTTATTTTTTTGTTTATGAACATAGCAATTATAATTGAAACTGATCAACTAACGAAAAAATTTAAACGCGATATTGTACTAGAAGAAGTAACGTTGCACTTATATAAATCCAATGAATTCATGGAATAATACAAAAATGCTTACGAAGTGATAAAATAATTGAAGAACGGGAGGTTTTTTATGTATACCAAAGAAGACAAAGGACAATGGACCAAAATTAACAACCAGCAAGGGGCGACTTTAGGAATCTCCAAAGATTCGCAGGTTGAATTGTTAGAAGTCGATGATTTCTTATTCAAAGATTTGAATCAAAATGGCAAATTAGATCCTTATGAAGATTGGCGTCTACCCTTAGAAGAACGCATCGCTGACTTAGTCAACCAGTTAACTATTGAGCAGATCGCAGGACTAATGTTGTATAGTTCTCACCAAGCAGTTTCTTCTAGTGACGATGAATTTTCGAAAATGTTTCGTGGAACGTATAATGGCAAAACATTTGAAGAATATAACGGGTCAATTGCAGACTTGAGTGATCAACAAAAAGCTTATTTAACAGAAGAAAATATTCGTCATTTTTTGCTTACCGTTGTTGATTCTCCTGAAGTTTCAGCGACTTGGTCGAATCATTTACAAGCGGCTGCTGAAGTCACTGACTTAGGAATTCCAGTAAATATTAGTAGCGATCCTCGCCATAGTACGAACGCGGATACAGAGTTCAATGCTGGAGCCGGTGGTGATATTTCCAAATGGCCCGAGCAATTAGGCCTGGCAGCGACTTTTGATCCTAGTGTAGTAAAAGAGTTTGCCGATATTGCTCGGCAAGAATATCGTGCATTAGGGATTACGACAGCTTTATCACCGCAAATTGATTTAGCGACCGAGCCGCGTTGGATGCGTTTTGATGGCACATTTGGTGAAGGCGTCGATTTAGTTACTGCTATGGCGCAAGCTTATTGCGATGGCTTTCAAACGAGTGGAGATGCTAATGGCTGGGGCTCATCGAGTGTTAATACTATGGCCAAACATTGGCCTGGTGGCGGAAGCGGTGAAGCAGGACGCGATGCTCATTTTGGGTATGGTAAATATGCTGTATATCCTGGCAAAAATTTCGAACAACATTTACAACCATTTTTAAATGGTGCGTTGAATTTGCAAGATGGTACGAAAAAAGCGGCGGCAATTATGCCTTATTACACGATTTCTTATCAAATCGACCAACAAAATGATGAGGACGTAGGAAATGGTTATAGTAAATATCTGGTTACCGATCTTTTGCGGGAAACATACCAATTTGGTGGTGTTGTCTGTACAGATTGGGGCATTACAGAAGATGCCCCTCACCTAGATGATTTCTTTTCTGGCAAACCATGGGGAGTAGAAGACCTGACTGTGGCAGAAAGACATTATAAAGCGTTGCTGGCAGGTGTGGATCAATTTGGCGGGAATAACGAATTAGCTCCTGTGATGCAAGCATTTAATCAGGGCGTAGAAGATTTCGGTGAAGCTGCTTTTACCAAACGTTTCCGCGCATCTGCCAAACGATTATTGAGAAATATATTTCAAGTAGGGCTATTTGAAAATCCCTATGTTGATGTGCAGGCAGCAGAACAGCTTGTTGGTAATGCAGATTTTATGAAAAAAGGATATGAAGCACAGCAAAAGTCAATTGTTTTATTAAAAAATCAAGCGGCGCTTCCTTTACAAAAAGGCACCAAAGTATACATTCCTAAAAATCAACTATTTGAACAGCAAAATTGGTTTGGTCAAATAATACCAGCAGAAGAAGTGGATCCGGTACAAATGGTAAGTGTAAATAAATATTTTGAACGCGTAACAACATCTGAAGAAAGTGAAACGATTCTTTGCTTTATTACATCACCTGCGACGCCTTCTTATCAAACAGAGGAAAGGTATTTACCCATTAGTTTACAATATGGCACTTACCAAGCAACGAAAGCCAGAAAAGAAGCATTAGCCGGAGAATCTAGAAGTTATTACAATAAAACGACGGTTGCTTCAAATGTACGAATGATGAAGCAGATTAATGAACTGAAACAAAAATATCCGGAAAAGAAATTAGTCGTGGTAATGAACTTAAAAAATCCTACGATCGTTTCCGAATTTGAACAGTCTGCTGATGCGATTCTTGCGGAATTTGGCGTACAAAACCAAGCCATTTTCGATGTGCTGTCAGGCGAATTTAAGCCGCAAGGTCGCTTGCCTTTTCAAATGCCTAAAGATATGACCACCGTTGAAACACAACAAGAAGACGTTCCTTTGGATATGGACGTCTATGTTGATAGCGACGGTCATGCCTATGATTTTGGATATGGATTGGAAATGAGATAAAGAGAAATGGAGGGAATTTCCCTTCATTTTTTACTTGATTTGTGAGTTCGTTTTGGCTCCCTACTTTTTTATTTTAATGGGTTAAAAAAGATAAGCTCATTAATTTGTGGTTTCTATGCTCTTATTCCTTTTTTACCCCATTACTTTTACGACTTAATGAGCTTAATGTAGTCTAATTCTTACTTTAAACGTACATTTGCCACAATTAAGCCCATTATTTTTGCAAATTTGTGCTCTTATTTATCATTAGGCGCACTAGTTTACTATTCTACTGCTCTTAATTCGTCTTTAGCTCATCATTTTTCCATTTCAATGGGCTAAACTATATAAAACCTTTAAGCGACAAAATTTATGCTAATTGCTTTAAAAGTTGATATATATTGTTAATAAGTAGGCGGTTTTAATAGTTATTACTGGTAGTTTGTAACGCTTTCGAATATAATAAGAGTAGCTTTAGTTGGTTAATAATATAACAAAGTTTTTGCGTTTTATTTGAAAAAAATAGAGGCATTATGTAAGCTAAAATAGTAAGGGATGTAAAAATACAGGAGGAGGAACGATTATGGCTAATCAATCAGAAAGCTTTAATACAACAGGAGACAATACTTTTTCTTCAAGGGAAGATACTCAAGTTTCTGGAGAGTTAACTTTTAATGACAAGGTGATCCAAAAAATTATTGGAATTGCTATGGAAAAAATAGACGGTTTATTGAATATTAAAGGCGGTTTTTTCTCATCTGTAGCTGATAAAGTAGCGAATACGGACAATGTTACAGCGGGCATTGATACTGAAGTTGGCAAAAAGCAAGTCGCTGTTGATATGGAAATTATTTGCGAATATGGCAAAGATGCGGCAAAAATTTATGATGAAATCAAACAAGTGGTTGTAACAGAAGTGAAGAAAATGACTCACTTAGATGTGGTTGAAATTAACGTTAATGTTGCTGACATTCAAACCAAAGAAGAATACGAACAAAATAAAGAAACTTTGCAAGATAAAGCAAGTGAAGCTGCAGATACAGCGAACGATTATACTTCAGAAAAAACCAAACAAGCAGCTGAAAAAATAAATGAAGGCGTCGATAAAGCCGAAGAAAAAACAGGACCAGACGTTCAATAAAAAAAGAGGGAGTTCACGATAATTCATAAAAAAGTGAAAGTTTCCTCTTTTTAATTTTTAAGTGGCTAGAGAGGGTGAAGTAATGGGAAAAGTGCGTAAGTTTTTATATAGCATTTTGTTGCTAGGATTATTTATTACCTTATTTTTTGTATTTATTGAAAACCAACAAGCGATTCATTTACCAGTTTATTTTATTTCAATGGATGATTATCCACTCCTGGGTCCTTATGTGCAACCCATTTTGTTTTGGCTAAGTGTTGTGTTTATTGCCGTTGCAATACTACTTTTGCTGGGAACAATTTTCGCTCCAAAAAAGAGCAATACGCTACTGATTAAACGCAAAAATGGCAAGTTAAAAGTACAGAAAAAAGCGGTTGAAAATTTTGTAATGACAATCGTAAGAGAAGAACCTTTCATCGAAAACCCTAATGTAAAAGCGAAGCTAACAAGGAAAAAAGTAAAAATTAAAATTGCGGGAAATTTGCGCAAAGCGATGCGTATTCCAGATAAGCAAAATGCCTTAGTAGATGAAGTGAAGAATGAAGTCTCCGCTTTGTTAGGGACTACCGATAATATTCAAACAGAAGTGCGCTTACAAGATTATCAGAAAGAAAATACAACGGAAGAAAGTAAAGTTGAATAGGAGGCTGTCAAATGCAAGAGCTATTTCAACGATATAAATATGGCATCCTAGGCGGTGGAATTGGTTTAGTATTGGCAATTCTTCTGTTAACGATGGGGTTTTTAAAAACCTTGTTGATTATTGTTTGTATCTTTTTAGGTGCTTATGCGGGTTTTTATTTGAACGCTATGGGATTTTTTGATCGTTTTAAAAATAATAGATAGGAAAAATGGGAGGAAATGAATATGGAAAACAAGTCAAACACTTCAGTAAATAAGGAAATTTCTGGCGAATTATCTTTTGCCGATAAAGTCATCCAAAAGATTATCGGTTTTGCTTTGGCAGATATCGATGGCTTACTAACAATTGATGGGGGTTTTTTCTCAAATATTGCTGAAAAGCTAGTAAATACTAACGATGTAACAACGGGAATTCACACCGAAGTAGGGAAAAAGCAAGTCGCTGTGGATATGGATATCGTGGTAGAATTTGGGAAAGATGTAAAAAATATCTATGATGAAGTCAAAGAGGTTATTTCAAAAGAAGTCAATCAAATGACGCATCTAGATGTGGTTGAAATTAACGTCAACGTGGTCGATATCAAATCTCAAGAACAATATCAAGAAGAAAGTGAAACGGTGCAAGATAAAGTCAGTGGAGCTGCTAGCTCAACAGGTCAATATATTTCCAAAAAAACAGATAAAGCAACGAAAAAAGCAAAAAATGAAGTACAAGAAAGAACTGAACCTAGAGTCGAATAACTGCTATAAGCAGAAAGGGACGTGAGGATTATGGGTTTCATTTGGTCATTAATTGTTGGAGGTATTATTGGTGTTATTGCCGGAGCTGTCACTAAAAGAGGTGCTGCTATGGGAATTATCGCCAATGTAGTTGCAGGGCTAGTGGGCTCTGCACTTGGTCAAACACTATTAGGTAGCTGGGGACCTACTTTAGCAGGAATGGCGCTTATTCCGTCCATCATTGGCGCTATCATCCTAGTTATCGCTGTTTCTTTCTTTTTGAATAGAGCATAAACGAAAAACAGGGCCTACTTAGTGGGTCCTGTTTTTTCGTTTAAAAATTTTTAACGTTGAAGGCTTTCAACTTTCTCTATCCATTTTGATATTTGTCCGCAGTTGTTTCAAAAATGCTTGAGCGGCATTTGAAAGGACTTGATGTTTTTTCCATACAATGTTTAAATTGGCTTCTAATTCAGGGCTTAGCGGTTTGAAGCAAAGCTTGCTATTTCCTGAAGTATTGACTAAATGGTCTAAACATAACACATAGCCTAATTCTTCTTCTGCCATACAAGCGGCGTTATAAAGTAAATTATAAGTACCTATGATATTTAAGTCCGTAATATTTTTCCCTAACCAACCAGATAATTCGCTATCAACAGTCGTTTGTCGAGAAATCAGTAAGGGTTTATCTGTTAAATCTTTCGGAGTAATAACGTCTTTTTTAGCTAAAGGACTATTTTTATGCATTAAGACACCCCAAGCGTCAGTGGCCGGTAAATGCAAATAGTCATATTTTTGCTTATCAGCTGGTTCAATAACAATCCCGAAGTCTAAAATCCCACTATCTAATTTTTCCGTAATATCATCTGCATTACCACTATATAAATGAAATTGGATTGCCGGGAAAGACTGAAAAAGATTTTTTAAAGTTTTTGCGACCATGCGCATCGCTTCTGTTTCCCCTGCGCCAATATAGATTTCACCATTTAATGTTTCTTCTGTTTGATTAAAATTCGCTGTGGTTTTATCCACTAATTGAACAATTTCCTTTGCTTTTTTTAATAGAAATTGTCCTTCTGGTGTCAAGCTGATCTTTCGGTTACCTCTAATAAACAAGGTAGTATTTAGTTCATCTTCTAATTCACCTAACTGTCTGGATAAAGTAGGTTGGGAGATATGTAAGTATTGTGCTGCAGCTGATATATTTTGTTGATTGGCGACTGCAATAAAATAACGTAATAAACGTACTTCCATTAGGGAACCTCCTATGCTTATTTGATATACTGTAGTATTTACTATAAGTATTTGCTATCTTTAGCTTAACATTTTAAGATAGTAACACAAGGAGCATTTTTTATATACAATTTTGAAATGAATGATGAAAAGGCAGGGATGAAAGTGGAATTACAAGAGCTTTTGAAAGGGATGGCCTCAGAAGGAGTGCTTTATCCAAATACGGAGTTGCACCAAGGAATGAATGCAGTGTCGCATGAAGCACGTCGTTTATGTGCAAAGTTAAATACAGGTGTTTATACAGATGAGGAAATTAGACAACAAATGATGCAAATTATAGGAAAAGAATTAGACGAAGAATTTTCTTTATTTTTACCCTTTACCACTGATTTTGGCAAAAATATCAAAATAGGGAAAAATGTTTTTATTAATTCAGGCTGTCGTTTTCAAGACCAAGGTGGAATTACTTTAGGAGACCAAAGTTTAATTGGTCATAATGTTGTTATGGCGACGATCAACCATGATTATGATCCAACGAAACGTGGAACTATGCATTTAGCGCCTATTGTATTGAAAGAAAGAACCTGGGTTGGTTCAAGCGCAACTATTCTTCCTGGGGTAACTGTTGGTGAAAACTCGGTTGTGGCAGCTGGGTCCGTGGTTACTAAAGATGTAGAGCCCAATACCATTGTAGGTGGGAACCCAGCAAAATTCATTTCGAATTTGGTAGATAAAATAAATTAATTTTGCTATGTCCTTTGCGCATGGTGTTTATTTGATATAGGCATTTGTTATATAAATAAATGCTAGTTACAATGAGTATTATAGAAAATAAAGCAAGGAGGAAATCATTATGGCTATTAAAGATAAAACTGTTATTATTACGGGAGCTTCTTCTGGTATTGGAGAAGCGTCGGCTAAATTACTAGCAAGTCGAGGTGCCAAGTTAGTACTAGGTGCACGCCGTGAAGAAAGATTACAAGAAATAACAGAAGCAATCGAAAAAGAGGGCGGACAAGCAGTTTATCAAGTAACAGACGTCACTAAAGCTGAAGATAATCAAAGGTTAATTGAGTTAGCCAAAACAACTTTTGGGAAAGTAGATGTTATCTTTTTGAATGCTGGGCTAATGCCTAATTCACCGCTATCCGCCTTAAAAAGCGATGAATGGAACCAGATGGTTGATGTTAACATAAAAGGCGTTTTAAACGGAATTGAAGCTATCTTACCGGAATTTAAAGAGCAAAAATCAGGGCATGTCATTACAACTTCTTCGGTGGCCGGGCTAAAGGCTTATCCAGGCGGAGCTGTCTATGGCGCAACCAAATGGGCGGTGCGTGATTTAATGGAAGTATTACGTATGGAATCCGCACAAGAAGGCAATAATATTAGAACAGCTACGATTTACCCTGCAGCCATTCAATCAGAATTACTTGAAACAATCACGGATACATCAACACTAGAAGGAGCTAGTGAGATGTATAATCAATATCAAATAAGCCCGGATCGAGTGGCTAATGTGGTGGCATTTGCTATTGACCAACCAGAAGATACTAATGTTAATGAATTTACTATTGGCCCGACTGCACAACCTTGGTAAGAAAATTTATAACAAAACTCGCTGTCATCATCTCAGCGAGTTTTTTGTTTTATAATATCTAGAGAGAAACTTTCCATAAAATATCTTTAAATACACCTTGTTTTAAAAATCAGCGTTTTTTTAGCAGAAAGTTTGGGTTCAACTTGGAGGCATGGTAAAATAAAGAAGATTTTTAAAAGGAGTGTATTTTGATGAAACGATTAGGCATAACGTCGCTGGTTTTAGCGTCTATTATGATGTTGGTAGGGTGTACCCAACAAAACTCATCTGAAAATGAAGAAAACGAGGCAGCTGCAACTTCTGAAACTGTAGAAGCAACAGCGCAATCTTCTACGGAAAGTTCGGAATCTACTGAACAGACAGAATCAACGACATCTACGGAAGAATCTTCCACTGAGGAAACGAGTGTGGAAACTTCAACTTCTGAGACGGAAAGTTCAGAAGTAGAAAATGATGTGGCTGATTTAGAAGAAGGAGCTGCGTTACAAGATACAATTGATGACTTGGACAATTTGAATGTGGAAACAGCTACCGATAATCCAAATAAAAGAGTCTTATTATTTTCCAATGATGAAGGACAAAAACAATATAAAAGTGTATTTATCAAACAGA
>JAKDZT010000010.1 GCA_030462125.1 Tetragenococcus sp. | reverse complement strand
ATCCTTCGGTTGATATTTCCTATCCTTTGGAAAATTTCAAGCTGGATACAGTGAATCGTGTTGTGAACACGACAAAAACTGCCGGCGGTAAAGGTTTAAATGTTGCCAGAGTCTTACAACAAACCGATGCGAATGTTTTAGCAAGCGGCATGATTGGCGGTCATCTGGGTGAATTTATTCAGTCAGAACTAGAAAATAAAGAAATTCAGTATGATTTTTTTACGATCAATGGACAAACGCGTAATTGTATTGCGATATTGCATGAAGGAAAACAAACGGAAATCTTAGAACAAGGACCGGTAATTTCAGAGGATGAAGCAGAAGTTTTTTTAGCATATTTTGCAGACTTAATCGAAGGAGCAGATATTTTGTCTTTTTCAGGTAGTTTGCCTGCTGGTCTGTCAGATGATTACTATGAAAAAATGGTCACTTTATGTAATGAGCAAGGCAAACTCGTTGTGTTGGATAGCTCGGGTACTGTTTTGCAAAAAGTATTAGCCAGTAAAGCCAAGCCGTTATTAATTAAACCTAATATCGAAGAACTGGCTGCTTTACTCGGAAAATCAATTGAAAATAATCTAGAAAGCTTAAAGCAAGTTTTATCAAGCTCTTTATTCAATGGCATTGAGTGGATTGTTGTTTCCATGGGGGCAGATGGTGCATTTGCTAAACATTTCGATACATTTTATCAAGTGACGATCCCGCAAATTGATGTAATTAATCCAGTAGGTTCAGGGGATGCCACTGTTGCTGGGCTAACGCAAGCTTTAGAGATGAAACAAAATGACGAAGATGTATTAAAACACGGTAATGTATTGGGAATGCTGAACGCACAGGAAAAAAGGACTGGACATGTGAATATGCAAAATTATCAAGCATTAGTCGATCAGATTCAAGTAAAAGAAGTTTAATTAAGAAGGTGCGAAATGGCAGATAAACAAAGTTATATGAAGCAATTAAGTGACAAAAATCATATTATTAGTGCCTTAGCAATCGATCAACGAGGCGCTTTGCAAAAAATGATCAACAAATATCAAGGTGAACCAGCAACTGCTAAACAAATTGAAAAATTTAAAGAAATTGTTTCTGCAGAACTAACACCGTATACTTCTGCGATCTTGTTGGATCCGGAATACGGGCTTCCAGCAACAAAAGTAAAAGATAAGCATGCAGGCGAATTATTAGCTTATGAACAAACGGGCTATGATACAAACGTTCCTGGCCGTTTGCCAGACCTTTTACCAACTTGGTCAGTGCAACGAATCAAAGAACAAGGAGCTGATGCTTGTAAGTTTTTGCTCTACTATGATGTGGATGAATCTGATGAAATCAATGAACAAAAGCATGTAATTGTTGAGAGAATCGGTGCCGAGTGCAAAGCAGAAGGAATCCCCTTCTTCTTGGAATTGGTTACTTATGATGCATCTGATTCTGATAATAGTACGAAAGAATTTGCTTTAAAAAAACCACATAAAGTCAATGAGGCGATGAAAGAATTTTCGAAATCTCGTTACGGTGTAGACGTGTTAAAAGTAGAGGTTCCCGTTAATATGGCTTACGTTGAAGGATATGCCAAGGAGGAAATAGCATATACTCAAGAAGAAGCTCTTGAGTATTTTAAAGAGCAAACCCAGTCGACGAAGTTACCGTTCATCTTTTTAAGTGCTGGTGTTACTGCAGATATGTTCCAGGAAACACTGCGTTTTGCTAAGCAAGCCGGGTCGGAGTTTAACGGCGTTTTATGTGGCCGCGCTACTTGGGCGGACGGTGTAGAAATATTTGCAACAAAAGGAGAAAAAGCAGCTAGACAATGGATGCAGACACAAGGCAGAAAAAATATCGAAGAATTAAATGAAGTACTACAAAAAACTGCAACACCAATGAAGTAGAGCTAAGTTGAATTTTATATTAAATAATAATGAGGTTTATAAAAAGCGTTGGAAGGAAGTAGTTGCTTTCCAACGCTTTTTATGTTGTTAATAGAACGATCATACAAATTGCTTTTCTGTATTTACCTAAATAATGCCTTGGTAATTACCAAGGCATTATTGGCGCTAGAAAGTGTTTGTTTAGTCATAAATCCTTGTTATGGTAGAGGGTTTGCCTCTGAGAAACCGAAAGAAATAGATCAAAACGGTATGAGGATTTATTAACCAAGTAGCAAGTCGAGGGATTACCTAGGAAATTACCAAAGAGAAACTTTGTTAAAAAATTCTGAGAAAACAGTAATTTAAAAGCATAGTTAGTTTCAACTTTCTAGTTGCTCATCCACCTGTTTTTGCCACATCTCATTAAAATAATCCTTCATTTCAATGGCGTGCGCTTCATCTGAAACAATCAAGACGACCGTGTCAAAGCCAGCAAGGGAGCATTTAACTTCTGGTAGATGAGTTTCATCAATGATGGCTGCTAATAAAGAAGCATTATCAGGAAGTGTATGAATAATGGTTAAAAACTGGACATGTTCAATCTTGGTAACTACATCGTTAAGTAAGTTCACTAGCCTCCCTTGTTCTGCTTGGTTTTGCAATTGCGAGGAATTATACAACGCGAATTTAGGTTCTCCGTTTTCATCAATGGACTTAATTATTTCTAAATCTCGTATATCCCTGGAAATAGTGGCTTGTGTAATGTCAACATTTTCTTCTTGTAAGCGAGCTAATAAGTCTTCTTGTGTACGAATTGTGTGTTGGTTAATCATTTGTTTGATTAATGCTTGTCGCTCATTTTTATGCAACTTATTCACCTCTGTGTGTATTTTAATTCATTTTGATTATAGCAGAAATGAAAGTAAAGAGCTAATTAATGATTTTTAAACTTAAACATGATATAACTATCACTAGTGATCACCGATTGCTTCGATAGAGTTTGATTGGGATGCGGATACAATCTCTCTTGCTACTTTTAACAGAGGATATCTGTTAATCCAAAAGTAAAAAGACCGACCTATCACTTCATTCGTAAGTCCAATAAAGGAGAGCTTAAGCTATGTATACACCTATTAATGTTTTTTCAGAAATTGGGAATCTTAAAACGGTTATGCTACATCGTCCGGGAAAAGAACTGGGAAATTTAATGCCCGATGACTTAAAAAGACTGTTATTCGATGATATCCCATTTCTAGAGCAAGCTCAAAAAGAACATGATTATTTCGCGGAAGTGCTACAAGCAAAAGGGATAGAAGTCCTTTATTTAGAAGATTTGGCGGCGGAGTCATTAATAAATGAAGAAACTCGTCTTCAATTTATACATCAATATTTGGACGAAGCAAACATTCGTAGTCTAACAGTAAAAGAAAAAGTAAAGGAAATGTTGATTGCTATTGGTGATAATCGTCAATTAATTGATCAGACGATCTCGGGCATACAAAAAGCAGAATTACCCGGCTATAAAATGGACAGTCTGACAGATATGGTTGAAAGTGACTATCCGTTTGTAGTTGACCCCTTGCCTAATTTATATTTTACTCGGGATAATTTTGCCACCATAGGTAATGGCGTTTCTTTAAACCATATGTATTCCATAACTAGACAGCGAGAAACGATTTACGCGCAATATATTTTTGACTACCATCCACGCTTTGCTGGAAAAGAAGTTCCGAAAGTTTACGATCGCAACGATATCACACGGATTGAAGGTGGCGATGAACTAATACTATCTAAAGACGTCGTTGCTGTAGGAATTTCGCAGCGGACGGATACGGCTTCTATTGAAAAATTAGCTAAAAATATCTTTGCGCAAGAGTTAGGTTTTCGTTGCGTATTAGCATTTAATATTGGCCAACAGCGTAAATTTATGCACTTAGACACAGTATTTACAATGGTTGATTATGATATATTCACGATTCATCCTGAAATTGAAGGTACATTAGAAGTTTATTCGATTACGCCAAAAGATAATGGTGAACTACATATTGTTCGAGAAGAAGATACGCTTGAACATATCTTAGCCAAATACTTGCAGCGTGATGCTGTCCAGTTGATTCGTTGTGGTGACGGGAATAATGCCGCTGCTGCAAGAGAACAATGGAACGATGGTTCGAATACATTAGCAATTGCGCCTGGGGAAGTGGTTGTCTATGATCGTAATACTGCAACAAATAAAGCGCTAGAAAGAGCTGGTGTGAAGCTAAATTATGTTCCCGGCGGCGAGTTAGTTCGCGGGCGGGGCGGTCCTCGATGTATGAGTATGCCTTTATACCGTGAGGATCTTACAGAATAAAACGTTTTGTCTGATTAAATAGAAAAATACCTTTGACTTGGTAGAAAACTTCAAGTCAAAGGTATTTTTCACTATTCATTTATTTTTCTGCCGCATCACGCACAGCTTTTGCTACTGTCTCAACGACGTCTTTGTTAAAGGCATCTGGGATAATGTGGTCAGTATCTAATTTGTCATCTGGAATTACAGCAGCAAGTCCCTTGGCAGCAGCGATTTGCATATCATCGCTAATGTCGCGAGCACGAGAATCTAAGGCGCCGCGAAAGATACCTGGAAAGGCTAAAACATTATTGATTTGGTTAGGAAAGTCCGAGCGTCCCGTACCAACGATGAAAGCCCCGCCTTCTTTGGCTTCATCAGGCATAATTTCCGGAGTTGGATTGGCCATGGCAAAGAGAATAGGTTTTTCATTCATATCTTTGATCCATTCTTTTTGCAAAACATTGGGAGCTGAAACACCAATAAAGACATCAGCACCTTTTAAAGCTTCATGAAGATCGCCTTTTTTGTGTTCTTTATTCGTTAAAGCAGCGATTTCTTTATGGCGCTCAGCAAGATTTGGGTCATCTTCTGAGATGATCCCTGTTTTATCCACAAGTGTCACGTTTTTGGCCCCGGCTTTTAAAAATTTCCGTGTGATGGCCATACCAGCTGCTCCGCCCCCATTTACTACAATATTGGCTTGTTCTAGTTGTTTGTCGGCCAGTTTTAGAGCATTGTATAACGCACCTAAAACAATGATTGCGGTGCCATGTTGGTCATCATGAAAAACAGGGATATCTAATTCTTCTTTTAAACGTCGTTCAACCTCAAAGCAACGGGGAGCCCCAATATCTTCCAAGTTAATGCCGCCAAAAGAAGGCGCAATCGCTTTGACATGGGCAACAATTTCATCGACGTCTTGGGTATCAAGCGAGATAGGAATCGCATCAACATTGGCGAATTCTTTAAATAGTACCGCTTTGCCTTCCATGACAGGGATGGCAGCTTCTGCACCGATGTTACCTAAACCCAACACAGCAGAACCATCTGTAACAACAGCAATCGTATTCTTTTTACTCGTATATTTATAAACATCGGACTTGTTTTCATGAATCGCAGAACTGACAGCTGCAACACCTGGAGTATAGGCAATGGCTAAATCTTCCATATTATTGACAGCCACTTTTGATTGTATTTCTACTTTTCCACCCTTTTCTTCACTGATCCGCAGTGCTTCTTTTTTTGCATCGACCATTTCTTATCTCTCCTTTATATAGTATTTAAATTATTACTTTTATAAAAGTAATCGGTAACTCAACAATTAAAGGATACCACTAGCGGTTGCTTTCAACAAACTTCATCAATTTTTTGAGCTATTATTTGAAATATGAGAAATAGAGCGCTATGCTTGTACCATTACGTTAAGGCAAGGAAAGTGAGCATAATAATATGGAAACCAAAGTAAAAAGTTTTTCAGATTTAACTCTTGCGCAGTATCATCAGTTGATGAAAATGCGAGTAGCAGTTTTTGTGGTGGAACAAGCGTGTCCTTATCAAGAAGTTGATGATATTGATTTATCAGCCTACCATTTTTGGTTGGAAAATAATAGCAAAGAAATTATTGCCTATGCTCGTATCTATCAGGAAGATCAAACCATTCATTTCGGCAGGGTATTGGTAAAAAAAGAAGAACGCCAACAAGGATTGGGTAGACAACTTATCCAACAATTAATGGAATGGGTCGCACAAGAATTTTCCGAAAGAAGACTTCATATCGAAGCACAAAGCTATTTACAGAGTTTTTACGCTTCATTTGGCTTTCAACCAGTTTCAGAGACCTACTTATTGGATGGAATTGCTCATATTGATATGGAAAAATAAATTTTATACCATTAGTTAGAACTAGCACGAGTAGTTAAGCTAGAAAATACAAAAAAATTTTGTTATAATCAGTGTAAATCTCATAAAAAATTTGAAGATCAAGAGAGTATTTTTTCAGTTGTTTTATCAAGCGAATTCGGGGAACGGTGGAAGCCGAGTAAAACAAGAAAAGAGAACCGCACTTGTGAAAATTCATTTCATAAACGGGGTCTGCCGTTATCAGACAAAGTTGGTTTGAAAGTTCAAACAACAAGAGTGGTACCGCGGGTAATCTCGTCTCTGGCGTTTAAGATGCTAGAGGCTTTTTTTATGAAAAAATAAGGAAAATTGGAGGAAACAATGAACAATAAGGAATTTGTAGCAAAAAAAGTTTTTGATGTAATAAAAGATGATTTAGCGATGGAGCAAGTAGAGCGACTATTGGAAATTCCTAAGTCAGCAGCACACGGCGACGTTGCATTCCCTACTTTTTCTTTAGCTAAAATTTATCATAAAGCGCCTCAACAAATTGCTAGTGATATAGCTGAAAAGATGGATGAAAGTTCTTTTGAAAAAATCGAAGTGGTAGGGCCTTATTTAAATTTTTTCATGGATAAGAAAAAAGTTTCGCATGAAGTCTTGTCCACGGTGATTGAACAAGGAGCACAACACGGAGATGTTAACCTAGGGAATAACTCTAATGTACCTATTGATATGTCTTCCCCTAATATCGCTAAACCTATCTCTATGGGTCATTTGCGCTCGACAGTGATTGGAAACTCGATTGCGCTTATCTTACAGAAAGTTGGTTATAATCCGATTAAAATTAATCACCTAGGTGATTGGGGGACCCAATTTGGCAAGTTAATTATAGCTTACAAAAAATGGGGGACAGAAGAAGAAGTTCGCAATGATCCTATCGGAGAACTGTTACGTTTATACGTTAAATTTCACGAAGAGGCTGAAGACGATTCTTCATTAGAAGAAGAAGGGCGGGCTGCTTTTAGAGAACTAGAAAACGACAATCAAGAAGCTGTCAGCTTATGGAAATGGTTCCGTTCAGAGTCACTAAAAGAATTTGATAAAATATACGACATGTTAGGAATCACCTTTGATTCTTATAAAGGAGAAGCTTTTTATGAGGACAAGATGGATGAAATTGTTGAATTATTAGAAGAAAAGCATTTATTAAAAGAAGATCAAGGTGCTGAAATCGTTGATTTGTCCGCTTATGATCTAAATCCGGCTTTGATCAAAAAACGAGATGGTGGCACACTTTATATTACACGTGATATGGCTGCGGCTTTATACCGTAAACGTACTTATGATTTTGCTAAATCTTTATATGTGGTAGGAAATGAGCAAAGTTATCATTTTAAACAATTAAAAGCAGCATTAAAAGAAATGGGCTATGATTGGTCAGATGATATGGTCCACATTCCATTTGGACTAATCACTAAAGACGGTAAAAAGCTATCTACTCGTAAAGGACAGATTGTCCTTTTAGAAGAAGTTTTAAATGACGCCATTCAATCTGCTCAAGATCAAATTGCTGAAAAAAATCCTGATTTGGAAAACAAAGAACAAGTAGCTAGACAAGTGGGGGTAGGAGCGGTTATCTTTCATGATTTGAAAAACGATCGTTTGAATACCTTTGACTTTACTCTAGATGAGGTTGTACGTTTTGAAGGCGAAACAGGACCGTATGTCCAATATACTTATGCACGCGCAATGAGTATTTTAAGGAAAGCAAATTTTAACTTGGATCAAAATAAAAATTATGCACTAGATGATGAAGGCAGTTGGGAAATTGTCAAATTTATCCAAGGTTATCCTAAAATGATTTTGGAAGCTGCTGATAAATACGAGCCGTCTGTTGTAGCTAAACATGCAATCAAATTAGCCCAAGCATTTAATAAGTATTATGGGAATACTAGAATTTTAGCTGAAGATGACCAACAAGAAGCACGTTTGGCATTAGTGTATGTAGTTACGGTCTTATTGAAAGAAGACCTGCGTTTATTAGGCTTGGAAGCTCCAGAACGGATGTAAGGTTACATTTATAGTGTTATAATCGGGACCCTTATGGAAAATCCGTATTATTTAAAAATCAAAAAAATTAATAATAGACAGTTTAAAAACAAATTCAAAAGCACCGGAGTATTCAAAATAGCTCCGATGCTTTTTTGTCTTCGTTACAAAATTTTTGTCATTTTATTTAGGAAAAGTTACTATGGGGATGTAAGAAGTTTTTGTTGTTAGTAAGTCAAATACAAATAACAGGAGGCTTTTTTTATGGGTAATATATTACTCGGTCTTGTACCAGCTTTAATGTGGGGGATTCAGCCCCTGATTTTACAAACAATTGGTGGGAAAACTTCTAATCAACAAATGGGGATGTCCCTGGGTGCATTGATTTTTTCTATTGGTGTTTTATTTTTCCACCAACCTGTATGGTCATGGCATTTAATACTTGCCTCGTTTGTCTGTGGATTAGCCTGGGCTTTTGGCCAAATTACACAGATTGAAAGTTTTCATATTATCGGAGTGTCAGCTGCAATGCCAATTTCCACCGGCATGCAATTGATCGGAGTAACACTATTTGGGATTTTTTACTTCCATGAATGGACAAGCACGATGGACTATGTATATGGGATCAGTGCTTTGGTCGTTATTATTTTGGGGGTATTTTTTACCGCTTATAGAGAAAAAGGCGATAACGCCGGTAAACAAGGGGCTATGCAAAAAGGTATTTTTGTTTTAGTTTTATCAACGATTGGTCAAGTAATGTACAATGTTATTCCACGTATGGCTGATCTTAACGGCTGGGATGTATTATTCCCACAAGGAATTGGTATGGCCGTAGGTGCAATGGCCTTTAGCTTCTTCTTTGATAAAAAACCCGAGCTTTTCAGCAAGAAATCATTTCAAAACATTTTGGCAGGTGCTGCCTTTGCGATTGGGAACATAGGTATCTTACTGTCAAATAAAGCAAACGGTGTAGCATTAGGGTTTACCTTATCCCAAATGAACGTCATTGTTAATACCCTTGGTGGTCTTATATTCCTTAAAGAATCAAGGACTTCAAAAGAATTAAAACTAACGATTGGTGGTTTAATTTTGGTAGCTGCTGGTGGCGTTTTGATAGGATTAACAAAAGAATAAAAAGAAATATTTTTACTTTATTAAGCTGGAACGTAAGTCGTTTAACTTTCGTTCCAGCTTTTTTCATTCTTTGGCTGTAGTCCATCGTTCGTGTTCTTTCTGGAAACTATACTGTAATAATTTTTCATATAAGATGGGCAATTCGGGATGATTAGTCAATAAATGTTGATAGTTTGGCAAGAGTTGAGTAAAGCTTTGTACCAATTTTTGGGAATCTTTTAATTGGAAAAAAGGGTCATACGCTTCTATGAGACTTCCTGAGTAGAAATCACATAAGCAGTGTAAGCGGTGAAATTTCTGAGATAAAGGAATTAACGTCAGCTTTTTTAAATTCGTGTGAGCATATAAAGAAAAATCCAGAGCATCAGTTAATAAAGGGTCTAACCAAATGGTTTCTACACCTGAAAACTGCTTCCATAAAAATAACAATCCAGCATCATTTATTTGAAATGGAATGGAATAATATCTACCGGTTACTTGTTTAGGCTGATGAAAAACAAAACCTTGGCTGATTCGATATTGTTGAATTTCTTTATAACGGTCATATAAAGTTTGTTCACTCCACAAAAAGGGCGGATCGTCTAGCAAAGAGACCAATAAGGAGAAATATCGAATTTGAGTTTCTTTACCTTTCAAAGTAGGAGCGGATATAAAAGAGATACGTAATCCATAACTTAGTAAAAGCGGTTGCAATTTTTGAGCACGTCGTTGTAGCGTGGCGTGGGATAAGTAGAATTCTTTTTCTAAAGTTTTAAATGTAGAAAAGGGATTTTCGATGATTTTTACTAGTAATTGAAAGGAGTAACTTCGACTTAGTAATACGCTTAAAAACAATTGAGCACTTTCATGAGAATAAATGGCTGTAATCATTTGGTCTTTTATATAAAAAGAGATCCCGGTTGAAAAGTTGCTCCCATTTTGTTGCCAAAGTAGGATATAGCGTTTCAAAGACTTCGAACTAAGCTGTAACTGGGCACTGGCTTCTTTTAGCGAGCAAGGGTTTTTCCTTTGCAAATATTGGAATAAGCGAAATATAATTTTATCTTGTTTTTCTAATAATGTATCAAACATCCAATCACCTCTGAGCGAACGTACCATAAGTTTTTAACATGAAAAAATGCTAAACTTGTTAAAAAATGTTAAGATTAGCAAAATAATGCTTAAAAAAGTACACATTTAAAGGAAAAAGGGATTATTTGAACGCGGGTAGGTCGAGCTTTTATACTAATGTTAATAAAAATCATTGAGTTATCCACAATTTAGGCTTATTTTTTTAGTCTTCCGTGCAAATAGGATCATAAATTTACACGTTTCTGCCAAGAAATGCTTTTTTATACCTGTGTACACATTTTTCCATAGGTAATAGCTTTTTTGTACATATTTGAACTTTTTTGTATTTATTGTGGACACCTAAGATAACAAGCGAATCACTTCTTTTACTAATTTTTGCTTTTTTTCTGATTGACGGTATCATAAGGATATAAATTAAAATTAGCAGAAAGGAAAAAGCGATGACCAAAGGAATTATTTATTTTTTAGTCATCGTCTTAGCGAATACTGTAGGCGCCATATCTGGTATGGGCGGCGGAGTAATTATTAAACCGGTCTTGGATTTTATTGCGGCAGACCCAGTAGCGGCAGTTTCTTTTTATTCCTCTGTTGCAGTATTTGTTATGGCGATTACGTCAACATTACGCCAGCTCAAAGGCGGTATGACCATCCAATGGAAACTTGTCGTTTGGGTTGCGGGTGGCGCCGTTTTGGGTGGTTTTTTAGGAAATTATACGTTTGATTTTCTCTTAGCTTATTTTTCAGATGAGACGGTTGTTAAACTTGTTCAAATTGCGTTGACGATTATAACTTTGCTTTTTGCTTTGTTTTATAACCATTTCAACTTCCGGAAATTTCACTTAACGGGTAAAAATTGGTATTTTATTTGTGGGCTTATTTTGGGCTTTTTAGCCAGTTTATTGGGAATTGGCGGGGGGCCGATCAACGTTTCGCTTTTGATATTAATGTTTGGAATTCCTATTAAGGAAGCAACGATTTATTCGATTTGTACGATCTTTTTTTCACAACTAGCAAAATTTGTGACAATGGTTTTTTATACAGGATTTGATCGCTATGATTTAACGATGCTTTTTTACGTCATTCCAGCAGCAATTATTGGAGGATTTGTGGGCGCTAAAGTCAGTCAATCGATTTCTTCTAAACGAGTTGCTCAGATTTTTGAAGCTGTGATCCTTTTGGTTTTATTGATTAATTTATACAATGGATTCCGTTTGTTTCTTTGATACATTTCTAGCTAAAAAATAAGCGGAATGATTGCATTTTAGACAAAAAGGCATATGATGAAAATGGACAATTTGGTTGTAAGACGATGAAGAAAAGTGTATACTATATAAGGTTTTAGGCATTTATTTATTAAATATAATTGGCAATAATCGAAATATTGGGGGAGTAAATAATGGACATTGTTACCTTAGCGCGCTTCCAATTTGCAATGACAACGATTTTTCACTATTTTTTTGTACCTTTTTCAATTGGTGTCGCTTTAGTTGTTGCAATTATGGAAACAATGTATGTGATAAAAAAGGATGAAAACTATAAAAAAATGGCAAAATTTTGGGGGAATATTTTTCTGCTGAGTTTTGCTGTTGGGGTTGTAACTGGAATTATTCAAGAATTTCAGTTTGGTATGAACTGGTCGGACTATTCACGGTTTGTAGGGGATATTTTTGGTGCGCCATTAGCTATTGAAGCACTATTAGCCTTTTTCTTGGAGTCTACATTTTTGGGCTTATGGATGTTTACTTGGCAAAGGGTGAACCCTAAACTGCACGTTTCTTTTATGTGGTTAGTTACTTTAGGCTCGATTCTTTCGGCCTTTTGGATTTTAGTGGCCAATAGTTTTATGCAACACCCTACAGGTTATACTTACCGTAACGGACGGGCAGAGATGAACGATTTTGGGGCTTTGCTAAAAAACCCTCAAGTTTGGTACGAATTTACTCATGTTATTGCAGCGGCTATTTTAATGGGCGGTATTTTGGTTGCAGGTATGTCTGCTTTTCGTTTATTAAAAAAACACTCGCTTAGTGAACTGAGCTCAGCGATCTATAAAAAATCATTACGGGTCGGTTTAGGCGTTGCCTTATTTGGAGCTGTTAGTGTAATAGCAGCTGGAGATTTTCAAATGCGTGCTTTGGTAGAAGACCAACCGATGAAATTTGCTGCCACGGAAGGTCTATATGAGGATTCTGATAACCCAGCTTCTTGGACAGTCCTTGCTTGGATGGATGAAGCAGAACATCGGCGTGTTTTTGGCGTTCATGTGCCTTATGTTTTGAGTCTCTTATCTTACCACAGTTTTTCTGGCGGGGTTGAAGGTATGGATTCACTCAATGAATCGTTAACTGCAGAATATGGAGAGGATGATTATTTCCCTCCTGTTAATGCGATGTTTTGGAGTTTTCGTATCATGGTAGGATTTGGCATGTTAATGTTATTAGTCGCAGTTTTAGGACTATTTTTCACACGACGGAAACAACCTTTACTGTATGACAAGCCCTGGATGTTGTGGTCAGTTGGTTTAATGACCTTTGCTCCATTTATCGCAAATACTTGCGGTTGGCTAGTGACTGAATTGGGTCGTTATCCTTGGACAGTGTATGGCATGTTTAAAATGGAAGACAGTGTTTCGCCAAATGTTACACCTGCTTCGTTGTTATTTTCAAATATTGTTTATTTCTTATTATTCGGAGGTCTAGCAGTAGTTATGGTCTATTTGGTGGTCCGCGAACTACGTAAAGGCCCTGATGCCCAAGAAGAAAGTGAAAAAGAAGAAGAACCTGCGACCGATCCTTTTGACGGAGGTGCTTTTAATGAGTAGTTTACAATTCTTTTGGTTTATATTGATTGGGGTTTTATTTGCGGGCTTTTTCTTTTTAGAAGGATTTGACTTTGGTGTTGGAATGTCAGTACAAACATTGACAAAAAACGACCAAGAAAAGGACCAAGTGGTGCAAACGATAGGCCCCGTTTGGGATGGTAACGAAGTATGGTTAATCTCCGCAGGAGGAGCAATGTTCGCCTCTTTTCCCATGTGGTATGCCTCTTTATTTAGTGGCTACTATTTGATCCTATTTTTGATTTTATTTGGACTGATTATCCGCGGCGTTTCTTTTGAATTTCGTAGTAGTATGCCAGAAGAACGAAAATGGATCTGGAATTGGACACTATCCGTGGGAAGTTTTATTGTTCCTTTTTTCTTTGGTATCTTATTTATCAGTATGATTCAAGGCATGCCGATAGATGGTAATGGAGATATGACAGCAGGTTTTACGGATTATATCAATGTATTCTCTGTGGTCGGTGGGATCGCTTTGTCTTTACTTTGTTATTTGCATGGGATGAATTATATTTCGCTGAAAACAACAGGACCAATCCGTGATCGTGCTAAAAATTATGCACAAGCATTATATTGGGTTTTATATGCCGGTTTAGTTGTGTTTGCGGTCTTGTTATATTTCCAAACAGACTTTTTCGCACTGCATCCTGTTTCAACCTCTGTTTTACTGGCTGCAATGGTTGTATTGACCTTAATTGCCAATTATTGCTCTTATGCAAATAAAGAATTAGCGGCCTTCTTAACAAGTGGTTTAACATTGGTCGCATTAGTGGCACTCTTGTTTACTGGCATGTTCCCACGGGTTTTGATTAGTTCAACGAACTCGGCTCACGATTTATTCATTGCTAATGCTTCTTCTTCGCCTTATACACTTAAAATTATGAGTTATACTGCGATCGGATTACTGCCTTTTATTTTGGCTTATGTTGCTTGGACATATTATATTTTCAGAAAACGCGTGAAACATACTGAGATTGCGGGGTATGGTGAATGATCGATAAAGCCGTAATGGGTTTGCCAAATAGTAAAAAAGTTATGGGGATGCTTGCAGGACTTGCCGTTTTGCAAGCTCTCTTTATCATTAGCCAAACTTATATGTTAGCTGCGGTGATTACCCGCTTATGGGGCGGTGGAAGTATCAGCAATCAATTAGTTGAGATTGCGGGCTTCTTTGTGCTTTTTTCGGCTCGTCACGGCGTTACTTTTTTGCGTGACAAATTATTGGATCATTATGCAGCAGAACAAGCTGCTTATCTGCGTAAACAGTTATTAGAAAAAGTTTTTCGTGTTGGTCCTAAAATTGTACAAAAACAAGGGTCAGGAAATATGACGACAATGGCTTTAGACGGTATCGAACAAGTTGAAAATTATATTCATCTGATTTTTTCTAAGATGATGAATATGATGATCGTTCCTTGGCCAATTCTAACAGTAGTCTTTTATTTGGATACGCAATCAGGTGTGATATTACTGTTAATCTTTCCTTTAATCATTATTTTTATGATTATTTTGGGTTATGCTGCTCAAGCAAAAGCTGATAAGCAGTACAAATCTTTCCAGCTTTTATCGAATCACTTTGTCGATTCCTTGCGTGGGATCGATACATTAAAGATGTTTGGCTTGAGTAAAAAATATGGGAAAAGTA
The DNA here is from genome assembly GCA_030462125.1 of Tetragenococcus sp. Lineage (GTDB taxonomy): Bacteria > Bacillota > Bacilli > Lactobacillales > Enterococcaceae > Tetragenococcus. Next base: position 17,031 of record JAKDZT010000010.1, on the reverse strand, counting down.
TTTACAATACAAGTGAAGAATTTCGCCAATCAACGATGAGTACGTTGAAAATAGGCATTTTATCCACTTTTGCCTTGGACTTTTTCACCACTTTAGCTGTCGCTATTGTTGCCGTTTTACTTGGCTTGCGGTTAATTAACGAGGCCATCCCCCTTTTTCCTGCTTTATCTGTGTTAATACTAGCTCCAGAATATTTTTTGCCGGTGAGAGAATTTGCTAATGATTACCATGCGACACTAGATGGTAAAAATGCGTTAGTCGCAATTGAACGAGTACTTGATGAGCCTGAAATGAGTAAAGAATCGCTTGATTTAGCAAAATGGGATGAAAACGCTCGTTTAAATTTAGAAAATGTGTCTGTTTCTTATGACGATAAGCCAGTATTATCCATTGATTTTTCTGTCAAAGGATTAAAAAAAATCGGTATTATCGGTATGAGCGGTTCAGGTAAGTCCACTTTGATTAATACACTGAGCGGATTTTTGCAACCTGATCAAGGAAAAATTGAACTAAATGGGCAAGAAGCGGAAAATCTTGCTATAGAAGAGTGGCAAAAGCAGTTGATCTATATCCCACAAGATCCTTATGTTTTCCAATTATCTTTAAAGGAAAATCTAGCATTTTATACACCCGAAGCAACTGAAGCAGAAATTTTAGAAGCAGTCAAAGTAGCGGGCTTAAGTGAATTCGTAGCTGAACTGCCAGAAGGGTTAGATACACAATTAGGTAGTGGTGCACGTCCATTAAGTGGGGGACAAGCGCAACGTATTGCTTTAGCAAGAGCCTTTTTAGATAAAAAGCGTAACGTCTTATTGTTTGATGAACCAACAGCACACCTAGATATCGAGACAGAAGTTGAGTTAAAAGAAAGAATGTTGCCGCTAATGGAAGATCGTCTCGTCTTTTTTGCTACGCATCGCCTACACTGGATGCGTCAAATGGATGAGATTATTGTGGTAGATCAAGGAAAGATTGTAGAAAAAGGCACTTTGAGCGAGTTATCAGCCAAAAAAGGTTACTTTTATCGTTTATCACAACAAATGAGGGGGGAAGAGTATGCGTAAGATTCCTTTATTCAAGGTGCTAGAAAAAGATGCCTGGATTAAACCCTTTTTAAAGCATTATAAAAGAACGATGATAGCGGCTTTATTATTGGGCTTTATGATGTTTTTTTGCGCAGGTGCTTTGATGTTTACCTCGGGTTTTTTGATTAGTCGCGCTGCCTCTATCCCAGAAAATATATTGCTCATTTATGTCCCTATTGTTTTAACGCGTGCTTTTGGGATTGGACGTCCTGTTTTTCGTTATATTGAACGTTTAGTGAGCCATAATTGGGTGTTAAAGATGACCTCACAATTACGTCTGAAACTATATAATACCTTAGAAAAAGATGCTGTCTTTTTTAAGAAACATTACTCTTTAGGCGATATTTTAGGCTTATTAGCAGAAGATATTAATCATATTCAAAATCTTTATTTACGTACGATTTTTCCTACCGTTATTGCTTGGATTTTGTATATTTTTGTGGTGATCGCATTAGGGGTGTTTTCCATTCCCTTTGCTTGTTTAATGGCTTTATTACTCTTTAGTATCATCGTTGTTTTGCCTTTGTGGTCGGTTGTTGTTAACGGTGCTCGACAAGAACAAGAAAAACAATTGAAAAATGAATTATACGCTGAGTTAACGGATAATGTGATTGGTGTGTCAGATTGGATTTTCAGCCAACGTGGCCATGAATATGTGAATTGGCATGATCAGGTCGAAAAAAAATTACAAGAGACACAAGCTGGACTAAGTAAGTTCAACCGACGTCGCGATTTCCTATTGCAAGTGATCATAGGAGTTATAGTGGTCGTGTTATTATTTTGGACCAGCCAACAATTTCCGGGGGATCACGGTGGCGCAGCGAATTGGATTGCAGCTTTTGTTTTAAGTGTTTTTCCCTTAGCAGATGCCTTCAGTGGTTTACCCGATGCAGCGCAGGAAACAAATATCTATAAAGACTCTATTCAGCGTTTAAATGACTTGCCGATAATACCCGAGCATGTTACTACTGAAGAACTTCAAGGCCCGCTGGATATCAAAATACAGCAGCTGGTTTTTCAATACGAAAAAGACAGCCGTAGAATACTCGATCATTTAAGTTTGACGGTTGCCCAAGGCGAAAAAATAGCTGTTTTAGGACGTAGTGGTTCAGGAAAAAGTACTTTAGCTTCATTAATTCGTGGAGATCTCGTTCCTACTAGTGGAAGCGTGCAGTTAGCTGGTGTTGAGACCTCACAAATTGGCGATGGAATTTCGGAATATATTGGCGTCATCCAGCAAACGCCTTATTTATTTCATACCACCATTTTAAATAATCTACGTATTGGAAATGAACAAGCCGAAATTACTGAAGTATGGGAAGTATTACGACGAGTTGGTTTAGATCAACTAGTGGAAAGCCTGCCAGAAGGATTGGATACAATGGTGGATGAGGCAGGCTTGCGTTTTTCTGGTGGTGAACGACACCGTATGGCATTAGCCAGAATCTTATTAAAGGATGCGCCCATTGTGTTATTGGACGAACCTACTGTAGGTTTGGATCCTATTACAGAGCAATCTTTGATCGACACTTTCTTTGAACAATTAACTGGAAAAACGATTATTTGGATCACCCATCATTTGCAAGGTATCGAAAAAATGCAGCGAGTGGTATTTATTGAAGAAGGTCAGCTGGAGATGTCAGGGACACCAGCAAAACTGGCTAAAACAAATACACGATATCAAAAATTAAAAGCTATTGACGAAGGTAGATTCTAAAAAAGTTTATTTTTAAAGGCTGGAAAGATAAGTTCTTTCTGGTCTTTTTGTTATTTATTTCAAATACTAACTGATAAAAGATAGTTTAAACGGGAATGTATAAACATATGAAAAATATTTCATGTTTTTTTATGTTGACAGACTTTCTCCTTTCTGCTAAATTATTTATTGTTAAATCGAAATTGTTTCGATTTGAGGAGTGAGAAAAAATGTTCTCGGGAGGAAAAAATGAAGAAAAAATTTGGATTTATGTTAGTCACTTTATTTGTTGGAGGAGTATTGGCCGCTTGTGGCAATAATACAGGTAATGACAGTAATACTAGTGGAGAAGGTGAAGGGAAACTTTCCATTATTACCACGTTTTATCCAATATATGATTTCACTCAAAATGTTGTGGGAGATGAAGGGGATGTGGAATTATTAATCCCATCAGGTACAGAACCTCATGATTTTGAACCTTCTGCTAAACAAATTGCGCAAATCCAAGAGGCAGACGCTTTTGTTTACCATGATGAAAACATGGAAACGTGGGTGCCTGATACTGTTGGAGGTTGGGAAGAAGAGGATCTAAGTATTGTGAAAGGCACAGAAGACATTCAACTAATGCCCACTGATAAAGACCATGAGGATGAAGATGGAGGAGAGCACTCCCATGAATATGATCCTCATACTTGGGTAGACCCTAAATTGGCGATTAAAGAAGTTGAAGCGATTAGAGATCAGCTGAGTCAAGATTATCCGGACAAAGAAGCAGCTTTTGAAGAAAACGCTGAAAATTATATAGGTGAACTAGAAGATTTAGATCAAAAATATGAATCAAGCTTATCCGATGCTAAACAAAATAGTTTTGTTACACAACACGCAGCTTTTGCTTATTTGGCAAACGAATATGATTTAAATCAAGTGGCTATTTCAGGCTTATCTCCAGATGAAGAACCAAGCCCAGAACGGTTGGCAGAATTAAAAGACTATGTGGAAGAAAATGATATCCATTATATTTACTTTGAAGAAAATGCCTCAGATAAAATCGCAAGCACATTAGCTGATGAAGTAGGCGTTGAGCTGGAAGTATTGAACCCATTAGAAAGTTTGACTGACCAACAAATGGACAATGATGAAGATTATATTTCTGTTATGCAAGATAATTTGAACGCTTTAGAAAAAACGACTGATACTGAGGGAGAAGAGGTCCAACCCGAAGATTTAGACGAATAAGTTACCCAAATTTGTGCATTGGACTATTTTTAAACCCTTCATTAAGCCAGCTATAATACAATTGATTTTGTAGCCCATGACAAGTATTATATAGGTAAATACATTGGCAATAAATTTTGGTTATGAAATAAACAGACGTGATTGTAATATAGTTGTCTTTGGAAGACACTAACGTCTCCGATTTTTTCCCAGTGATTCGTTAGCTAGGAGATGCACGCCCATTGTTTAAAAAAGGAAAATTAAAGGACATTAGTCATAAGGCGCATATGAAAATAGGAGATGTGATCATTATTGGTATTTTAGTGATCGCATCTTTTCTTCCCGCTGTCATTTTTTACTTTCAGCAAGATCAAGGCCAAGCAGAAGAAACGACAGAAAAATACGCGGTTGTTCGTATTGATGGAGAAGAAGTGGATCGTTACTCCTTAGACGAGAGCAATTCAGTTAAAAAAACTTATCATCCAGCAGAAGGTAAGTACAACATTGTTGAAGTTAAAGATGGACAGGCGCGTGTGAAAGAAGATAACAGCCCAGATCAAATTGCCGTTCAAACGGGTTGGATTTCCGAGCCTGGGGAAACAAGTATTTGTCTTCCGCATAAACTAGTCATAGAGATTTATCAAGAAGGTGCTGAGGACACTTATATCTATTAAAATACAAAATAAACTCCTGGGGGAAAGTCCGCAAAGACGTTACTTTCTTCAGGAGTTTATTTTGTCATACTAACGTTTTATTAATCGTACGTGACAAAGTATTTATTTGAATTTTTTATTGAACGAATAGTGTGCTCGCAATTCAATCCTCGTTCGACTGCTGAACGAACCGTTCTAACTAGTTAAAATGAAAATTACCTTGGTTGAACCAAGTTCACCTAGGTTATTACCTCGGTAATAACTAGTGCTAAGTGAAGTTTCAACAAAATGCTAACCAATTGTGGATAGGCAAAGATTAGCCTAATTGTGTGATCCTTTAAATATTTTATTACCTAGGTTAAAGAAAGAGCTCTACCTATGCTTTATTATTAAGCATAGGAAGGGCTCTTTAACTAAAATGTCCGTTGTAATAATTGTTTTGTTAATTGTGTAATTTCTTCTTTGGCCGAACCTTCTGGTAATTGGGTGATGTCTTGTAAGGCTCGTTCGGTATAATTTTGTGCAAACTCTCTAGCCTTTTGTACTCCGTCATAAGAGATAACAAGCTCTGCAACTTTTTGAGCTTCTTCTAAAGAAAGGTCCTTTTCTTTTGCTAAGTACGGAGCAAACACTTCTGGGTGTTCTTTGTTGGCCAAAATTAACGGTAAAGTATAAACACCTTGAGCTAAATCTTCTAGAATGGGTTTTTGCAAAACATGTTGATCAGCGGTGTAATCTAGGATGTCATCATAGATTTGAAAAGCAATGCCGATGTTGCGACCAATTTGTCCAGCTAAAGCTTCAATTTTTTCTGTTGATTGTCCAAAATGGGCTCCTTGAGCACACGCTAACCAAAATAATTCAGCCGTTTTTCCATCGATGCTACGAAAATAATCTTCCACGGTTTCTTGCTTATTAAAGCGACTATGCATTTGATCTAACTCACCTAGTAAAAGGCGTTTCATCGAGGCCGCATTAATCTCTAAATAGTGCGAGCCATTCATGGATTGGATGAGCAGGTCAAAAAATTGTGTAAATAACAAATCACCGGCATATACTGCAATGTCTTTCCCATATTTTGACTGTATCGTGATATTGCCTCGACGTAGAGGCGAATCATCAATGATATCATCATGAATTAAGGTAGCCATATGCAGGATTTCAATAGAAGCTGCTACCTGTATGAGTTGTTCTTCGTCCTGTTGGTTCGTTTCACCCAATTCAGCAAATAGGAAAAAATAGGCTGGACGTAAGTATTTGCCGCCTGAATTGGCGAAATCAACCAGCGTTTCTTGTATCTCTTTATTTCGTACTTGTAATTGTTTTTCGATTAGTGAGCAAACGATTTGGAGTTTACTTTGAATCGTGGGATAATCGTTCCAGTAAGATAGCATTTGTACGTTCCTTTCAACGTTTGATAATAACAGAACTATTTTAACTTATTATTAGATAAAAAGGCTACTTTTATGCTGTAAAAATAAGAAAGGATAGAAAAATGTCATTACCTGTATTTTTAGAGTTGGTAGAAATGAAGGCGAAAACAGCAAGTGTTTTGCCATTTCTAATCGGGCTTTGTTATAGCTGGTATCATTATGGCACAATTCATGCTGGTTACATAGTCATTTATTTTGTTGCGATGTTTATTTTTAATATGGCAGTGGATATTTTAGATAACTATAATGATTATCGGCACGCTAAAGAAGGCCACGATTACAAGGAAAAGACCAACATTATTGGACGCGAAAATCTTTCGTTAAATTTTGTTTTTGGGCTAATGGTCACAATGATCATCATTTCTGCACTTATCGGTATTGCTTTAGCTTCAGTAGTTGGTTGGCCTCTTTTGTGGATGGGGCTATTTTGCTATTTAGTGGGGATTTTTTATTCGTCTGGGCCACGACCATTATCAAGTTTGCCTGTAGGCGAATTTTTTTCTGGCATCACAATGGGTTTTATGATTTCACTAATTTGTGTATATATCAATACTTTTGAAGCATTTCAATGGAATTTTCCGCAAATTTTCGGTATTGTAGTTATTGCACTGCCAAATACGATGTGGATTGCCAACTTAATGTTAGCTAATAATACTTGTGATAAAGAAGAAGACGAAAAAAATGGGCGTTACACGTTAGTTCATTACATAGGAAAAACAAACGCCTTGCGCTTATTTGTCGGAATGAACGGGATTGCATTTGTGGCTATTCTTGCTTCATTTTTATTGGGTTTGGCTCCTTGGACGGTGCTGTTATCCTTTTTAGCATTACCGTTTATTTATGGACAAGTAAAATATTTCTTACAAAAACAAGTTAAAAGCCAAACATTTCCTTGCGCGGTTAAGATTCTTGCAGTAGGATCCATTGTACAAGTCATTACCTATGCTATAGGAATTATATTATAAAAAGTAGAAAGAAGAGGAGATATCATGAAGGAAGTCGCGATTTTAGGCGCAGGATATGCAGGATTGAGAACTTTACGGGAGCTACAAAAGCAAAGTGACCTGCATATTACTTTAGTTGATCGCAACGACTATCACTATGAGGCAACAGATTTACATGAAGTTGCTTCTGGGAATCAACCGAAAGAAAAAATCATCTATCCTATTAAGGATGTAGTGAATTCGAAAACGACAACATTTATCCAAGATGAAGTGAAAAAAATTGATCCTGACCAACAAGTGGTTGATTTAAAAAATAATCAACCATTACATTATGATTATTTAGTGGTTGCTTTAGGTTTTGAAACAGAAACCTTTGGTATTTCTGGGGCAACAGAAAATGCTTTGGAAATGGTAGATGTTCAAACTGCTGAAAAAGTTTACGCGCATATTCAAGCGATGATGAAAAAATATAAAGAAACCCAAGACAAGAAATATTTACGATTAGTCGTTTGCGGTGCTGGTTTTACGGGAATCGAATTGGTTGGCGCCTTACATGAAGGCAAAGAGCGATACGCTAAAATAGCTGGTGTTGATCCAGCAGAAATCGAAATCTACTGCATCGAAGCAATGTCAAGCATTCTTCCAATGTTTAATGATAAGTTGACACAATATTGTCTGGACTACTTAAATAAATGGGGCGTTCATTTATTGACTTCTAGCCCGATAAAAGCAATTAAACCAGAAAAAGTGGTTTACGGCACGGATGACTGGGAAGAAGAACTTGAAGCAGGTACAGTTATTTGGACGACTGGCGTCAGTGGCAGTCATGTTGTTGGAGATTCTGGCTTTAGTGAAAAACGAGGACGAGTAATGGTAAGTGATGATTTAACTGATCCGGACCATGATAACATCTATATCATTGGCGATGTTTCCGCTGTGATGGATAAAGAAAGTAACCGCCCTTATCCGACAACAGGTCAAATTTCTTTGCAAATGGGTAGCCATGCGGCGAAAAATATTGTACATCAAATCAAAGGGGAATCTACTGAAAACTTTACTTTCCATTCCTTAGGTTCAGTAGCCTCTATTGGTAATACACATGCTTTTGGTTATGTGGGAAATACAGCAGTCCAAGGATACCCAGCTTCGTTTATGAAAAAAATGATTATGAACCGCTCCTTATTAAAAACAGGCGGCTTGAAAGAAGTTATGGCAAAAGGTCGTTTTGATTTATACCACTAAAATAACAATAAAGTATTAAAAAATAAGCCACGATGTCTGTTAACAGATATCGTGGTTTATTTATGAATGCTATTTTTGCGAAATAAGTTGCTGGTAGTCGATGGTTGTTTTTGCAGGGAAAAGTTGATACGTTAGTTTTTCCTTTAAAGCATCATAAATGATTACCATCAGTTCATCATTTGGTGCAAAGGCACCAATAGTAAAAATCGTATAGCGATCACTGATGACTTCGACATCTCGGATGGTTTTAGCAAAAACTTTGCGAATGTGGGACACTTTTTTAAGATACGCTGTGGCTTTTTCGTTGGCTTTTTTCAAGGTGTAACCCCCATCTAAAAAGCCTTGTATTAATTCAATTTTGATGACCGTAAGCAAACGATAACTACGAGGGGCTTGTTGTTCCTCCTCTTTTATCACAGAGGTAATCAGTCCCTTTTCTTCCCAATAACGTAGTTGCCTAGGCGAAGTTCCACTCATTTTACTTACTTCACTAATTCCAATTAATAAATCATCACTGATTAATAAGTCTTTCAAGGAATTTGTCATAGGATACCTTCTTTTAATAGTATTTATTACCTGAATTGTAACTTACATTACATAATTGTCAAACTGGTTGACAAAGCTCATGAAAAAGACTAAAGTAGTTAAGTTGAAAAATAGAAGGGAAGAGAATTATGGGAAATGAACAACCACTTGATATTCATGGAAAACCTTACAATCGTTCCATCATTGTGGCGATTTTAATGGTGGGTAGTTTTTGTACGGTACTAAACCAAACATTACTAAATACTGCTTTTCCAACTTTGATGAGAACTTTTGGTATTACTGCCTCAGACGTACAATGGCTGACGACAGGTTTTTTATTGGTTAACGGGATTATGATCCCTATTACCGCTTGGATGATTAATAAATTTAATTCCAAAAATTTATATATATTTGCGATGCTTATTTTTTTAATTGGAACCGTCATTTGCTTTATAGCACCTGTGTTTCCAGTTCTATTAGGAGGCCGACTCATACAAGCTGCAGGTGTAGGAATTTCGATGCCATTATTACAAAATATTATGTATACAATTTTTCCACCTGAACGGCGTGGCGCTGCAATGGGAATGGTGGGTATTGTGATTGCATTAGCTCCGGCTTTAGGTCCAACACTTTCTGGTTGGGTGATTGACCATTATTCATGGCGTCAATTATTTGGCATTGTGATCCCGATCGTGGTTTTAGTCCTAATCATGTCTTTTTTCTTAATGCGTAGTGTCATTCCGTTGTCTAATCCTAAAATTGACTTTTCATCCGTCGTATTATCTACCATCGGATTTGGCTCTTTGTTATATGGTTTCTCTAGTGTTGGTAATAATGGCTGGTTAAGCTTTGAAGTTCTCGGGTTTATCGCTCTTGGCGCCGTTACCTTGATCTTTTTTGTTTGGCGTCAGCTACATATTGAAAACCCACTATTGGAATTGCGCGTGTTTAAATCATCGACCTTTACTTTAGCTGCTATACTTGCTGGTGTAACGAATATGGCGATGATTGGTGTTTCCATGGTAGTTCCGATGTATATTCAAAATATTCATGGAGAGTCCGCCCTTCAATCAGGCTTGATGCTACTTCCAGGGGCGCTTGTTGTGGGTGTCATGAACCCAATCACTGGCTCAATTTTTGATAAATACGGCGCGAAACGTTTAGCGATTATTGGGATGTTCCTTTTAACTTGTTCTACTGTACCTTTTGCCTTTTTGACGGAAAATACGCCCGCGGCTTACATCATCATTTTGTATGTCGTACGGATGTTTGGAATTTCCATGGTTATGATGCCAGTGACAACTTCAGGGATGAATTCATTACCAGCTAAATTAATTAGTCACGGGACCGCCGTCAATAATACCTTCCGACAAGTAGCTAGTTCGATCGGAACGGCGATCTTAATCAGTGTATTGACCAACGTTACCAATAATAATTTGCCAGAAGAAAGTATGGCGGCAAAAACACCATTAGCTTATGGACAACAAGCTTTAGGAGCTACCTTATCAGGATATCGAGCAGCCTTTGCGGTGGCTATCCTCTTTTGTATTATTGGCTTTGTATTAACCTTTTTCATTAAAAGAACGTCAAAAAGTAAGGAGGCGCACGTATGATTTTTATTATCCTTATCTTAAGTGCAGTAGCGACAGCCTTTTTATTTGTTTTAGCGAAAAAAAACTGGCAAAAAAGACTCTCTTTTGTATTTGCCGCGGTCTTTTTATTAAGCATTGGTTTAGCCATTGCCAACTTTAATCAACATTTTGGTATGGAGCAAAAAACTCAGACACAAACAGTTGATTTAGTGTCTTCTGTCTCAGGACAGGACACAGATGCCTTATTGTATAAACCTTTAGGAGATGGTACAGAAAAAGTTTATTTGTACCAAACCGAAACAATGGAAAAACCAAAATCGGCGGGTAGTGCAGGCGTAGAAAATCATATAAACCAAGAGGCAGAACAAGCTCAACTTACGATGGAAAAAACAGAATGGGTTTATAAGAATAATTTCTATCAAGCATTATTTGCCATGGCGGGAAATAACCACGAATTTATTAAACAAGAAAACCAATTTGACTTACCTTCTGATTGGCAAGTCTTAAGTACAGAAGAATAAATAAGATGAAAAGACTCATAAAATCCTATCAGGGATCTCATGAGTCTTTTTGCTGTGAGATCGAAGCGTAAGCGAAGAGATGAACAGTACTAGGGCGAGCGTAAGAGAGGCGTAGGAACCTTACTTCCGAATCACTACGATTTAGTGATCAAAATGTTTAAAAGCGATTATTTTTAAAATAACTGGATTTTATGTTATATTTGTTTTGGAGATGTTTGATAGCGGATACATTTTTTGGAAACTCATGGGTATATGTTAGACGCTAAGGCAACTGTAGGATTTGACACGTCGATTCATTCATTTCATCGTTAATAAAAAATTAAGGAGGACATTTGATTGGCATACAAAACAGTAAATCCATATACAAATGAAGTGGTAAAAGAATATGAAAATACCACGGATCAAGAATTAGAAGAAGCTTTACAAACTGGGGAAAAGCTATATGAAACATTTAAGACACAGCCAATAAAAGAACGTAGCAAAATTTTACACGACGTTGCTGCTAAAATCCGGGAACAAGCAGACGAATTAGCTCGTGCATGTACCATTGATATGGGAAAATTATTCACTGAAGCGCAAGGCGAAGTTGAATTATGTGCGGTTATTGCTGATTGGTTTGCAGATCATAGTGAAGAAATGCTAAAACCCGAACCAATCGAAACCAGCGCAAACGGCACAGCAGAAATTCAACACCATGCTACCGGTGTTTTAGTGATGGTCGAACCATGGAATTTCCCTTACTATCAAATTATGCGGGTGTTTGCTCCAAACTTTATGGTAGGAAATCCAATGATTTTAAAACATGCGTCCAATACGCCAACTTCTGCCAAAATGATGGCAGACGTTATTATTGAAGCAGGCGCTCCTAAGGGATCGATCGCTCACTTGTTCTTAAGCTATGATCAAGTAACGGCAGCCATTGAAGATTCACGTGTTCAAGGCGTAGCATTAACAGGTTCTGAACGTGGCGGTGAAGCAGTCGCAAGTGCTGCCGGGAAAAACTTGAAGAAGCAAACGATGGAACTAGGCGGTATGGATCCATTTGTCGTCTTAGATGACGCTAACATGGGTGATGTGGAAGATATTGCTTGGCGCTCACGTTTGTATAACGCTGGACAAGAATGTACATCTTCGAAACGTTTTATTGTGATGGAAAATGTCTATGATGAATTTGTCCAACGTTTGAAAGAAAACTTCAGTAAAGTTAAACCAGGCGATCCGCTAGATCCAAAAACAACATTGGCTCCAATGAATACTAAAAAAGCTAAAGAAGACTTGCAAGAACAAGTGAATGAAGCAGTGAATGCAGGCGCTAAAGTAGAGTATGGAAATGAATCCATCGATTTACCAGGCCAATTCTTTATGCCAACAATTTTGACAAATATCGATAGAGATAATCCTGCTCATACGACAGAATTGTTTGGTCCAGTGGCTGTGGTTTATAAAGTTTCCAGTGAGAAAGAAGCGATTGAATTAGCCAACGACTCTTCTTATGGTCTAGGCGGAATCGTCTTTGCTGGAGATAGCGAACATGGCGCTGAAGTAGCTTCTCAAATCGAAACCGGTATGGTTTTTGTCAATAACTTTAGATATTCCTTACCTGAGTTGCCATTTGGCGGCGTAAAACGCTCTGGCTATGGCAGAGAAATGAGCCGACTTGGACTTATGGCTTTTGTGAATGAACAATTGATTGTAAAAGCAGATAAGCCAGATATGAGTAACCTTGCTGGCGGCTTGGTCGCAACGGATCCTGAATAAAATATAATCTCAAATGCTGTTATTGGGTTTTTGCTCAATAGCGGCATTTTTTATGCTTTTAAGTAAAATCCGAACATTTTTATACTTCAATAGAATTTTTTCATTTTTTTACTTGAAAATTTCAAAAGATTTGCGTAAGATATTTGGAAGAATAAAAAATAAATGAATGAGGGATGGTAAAAAATGTCACGGTATCAGCGAAAAGTGTTATTTTCAACTGCTTCGGGGATCGCATTAGAGAATATGGATATTATGTTTTTATCCTTTTCGTTATCTTCAATTATCGCAACCTTTGGTCTTAGCGGCGCACAAGCTGGTTTGATTGCTACAATGACCAATTTAGGGATGCTAATTGGGGGTATTTTTTTTGGACTTATAGCAGATAAGTATGGCCGCGTAAAAGTATTTTCGCAAACAGTGATTTTATTTTCAGTTGCTTCTTTATTGATGTTTTTTGCCTCTAACATCTATTTGGTTTATCTTTTCCGGTTAATTGCTGGAATCGGAGCTGGTGGAGAATATGGTGCTTGTATGTCGCTCATTTCAGAAACTTTCTCGAAAAAGCATTTAGGACGAGCCTCCTCGATTGCCGGAATTGGGGCGCAAGTCGGCGCAATGTTAGCGGCAGTTTTGGCTTCATTAGTGATACCAGTGCTTGGCTGGCGCATGCTTTATGTCATTGGCGTATTGCCGGTTTTAATGGTGTTATTCATTCGTCGCGGTTTAAAAGAACCTGCAGCTTTTGCTCAAAGACAAGATGAAGGGAAGAAAACACGTCTAACTGATCTATTTGCTGGTGGGAAAATGAGCTGGCAAACCATCGGATTAACGTTGATGGTTACGGTTCAAATTGCTGGTTATTTTGGACTAATGAACTGGCTACCTTCCATTATGCAAGATCGTCTAGGCTTATCAGTGGCAGATTCGTCCTTGTGGATGGTTAGTACAATTTTGGGCATGTGCTTAGGTATGTTAACCTTTGGAGCGATTATGGATAAACTAGGCCCACGAACGTCTTTTGCGATTTTTCTTATTTTCTCATCCTTGGTTGTTTATCTGTTAGACATGGCTACAGATGAATTAACTTTAATTTTAGCAGCTATGGTTGTCGGTTATTTTATTAACGGGATGTATGGAGGCTACGGTGCGGTTATCAGTTCACTCTATCCTACACAAATTCGCGCAACAGCAAACAATTTCATTATGAACGCAGGACGCGCAATTGGAGGTTTTTCTTCAGTGATCATTGGTTTTTTAATGGACCATTACGATTTAAACGCTGTAATCCTATTTTTGAGTAGTATTTATTTAGTTAGTTTAGTTGTGTTAATGACAATCCCTGGAGTAAAAGCATTAAAGTCAACGTCGAATGTGTCCTATAAGCCTCAGCAAAAAAGTCATAATATTTAATGTCCATTTTAGCTAGACGACAAGCAATTTTGAGACCTTGTATCTTTTGTCGAGAAGACTTCAGAGTTTAGTATAGTGTAAAATTTTACAAAAAAAAGTTTTTTAATTTGCTATAAAAATGCTATGATAAATCTCTGAGGTGGAGTAGATGGTAAAGAAAGCTAGAAAAAATGGGAATTTATATTTTGTGCTGGCCTTGATTATTATGGCCGGCTTATTTTACAGTTCGTCGCAAACTTATGAGACCCAATCACAAATTGGTTTACTAGAAAGAGTGTTGGAAAATGAACCTTTTAAAGAAAACTTCAATGATGTTTCATTCCAGTATGCTGATGATGTGGTTAGTATTGAAGAAAAGGGTTACTTTTCTTTTGTGGAGTTTTTTATCCGTAAGTTGGCTCATTTTGGGACTTATTTTCTGTTAAGTACCAGCTTTTTCTTGAGTTTGTTACCTAAATTAAAAGGCGCCGGATTTGCGGCATTTTTTAGTTGGCTTTCGGCAGCGGGATATGCAGGGATGGATGAATTTCATCAAATGTTAACCCAAGATCGTACCCCTTTATTTCAAGATGTGATGCTTGATTCTTTGGGTGCATTGACAGCTGTTTTGTTATGTTGCTTAGTTTTAGGATTGAAAAAGAAGCGAGTCTTGTAAAATCATGGGGAAAACAGTTATAATAAGTAAGGGCGCAAAGGTTGGTTTGTAAAATTTCAACCAATTTTTTACAAGGAGGAGATTTTTTTGTCAGGACATAGTAAATGGAATAACATTCAAGGAAGAAAAAATGCTCAAGACGCCAAAAAAGGCAAAATCTTTCAAAAGTTATCTCGAGAAATATATATGGCAGCAAAAAATGGCGGCGCAGACCCTGATACCAATTCATCTTTACGAATGGTAATGGATAAAGCGAAATCCGCTAATATGCCCAATGATAATGTAGAACGTGCAATCAAAAAAGCCACTAGTGGCGCAGATGATGCGAATTATGAAGAGGTTACTTACGAAGGGTATGGCCCTGGCGGTGTAGCTGTTTTAGTTGAAGCGTTAACCGATAACCGTAACCGGACAGCTACAGATGTACGCGTGGCTTTTGATCGTAATGGTGGTAGTCTAGGAGAAACGGGCTCGGTTAGTTATATGTTTGATCGCAAAGGCTATATTGCTATTGAACGAGAAAACTTATCATTGAGTGAAGACGATATGCTAGAAAAAGTCTTGGAAGCTGGGGGAGAGGATTTATTGACATCCCCTGAAGTATTTGAGATCTATACGGCGCCTGAAGATTTTACCGAGGCTCGCGATCTTCTGGAACAAGAATTTACTTTAGCTCAAGCTGAGTTAACGAGAGTACCACAAACAACGATTTTGTTAGAAGGTAAGAAGAAAGAACAGTTTGATCATCTACTAGACAAACTAGATGATGATGATGATGTTTCAGAAGTCTATACTTCTATTGAAGCATAAAAAAACGAGAGGATTACCTCTCGTTTTTTTATGGTTAATTTTATTTAGATGACGATTACGGGCGTACCAACTTCGATATCCTCAAATAATTCTTCCATGACACCTGGTGGCGTATTGATACAGCCGTGAGATCCGCCTTCTTTCCAGCGATCACCGCCGAAAGTTGGTTGCCAGTCTGCGTCATGAATGCCTACGCCGGTCCAATCGATCGGTAGCCAGTAATCAACAGGAGATTCATAATCTTCACCGGTTAAGGTAGCATCTCTTTCTTTATTCCAAACATAAAAGACGCCAGTTGGGGTTTTTGTTTTGGGTTTCCCTGAAACAATATCCGTATCTAAGGAAACCTCGCCATCTTTGTAATACCACATATGTTGATTTTCTAAGTCTACCTCTACATAAGTGTCATCAACGAGCGGTTCACTTGGATCAGCGCTGCCTTCTACAGCAGGAGCTCGGTTGAAGTCTTCCCCTTTTAAGATATCTTCACTTAGGGCTTTTGTTTCTTGGTCAGTGGCGATGGTCCAACTTAAAGTACCTGGTTTAACATTTACTTCATCGCGTTTTGTACTGTCAAATTTAGTACCATTTTCGCTAGTGTTGTATTTTTCACCTAATTCTTCTACGTATTCACGGACTTTGTCTTGGTCTATAGTGACCTCGTCATCTTCATAAGTGAGCCAATCCATGATTTTTTCTGTTGGAATTTCTACGTCTTTTCCGTTGATTTGATAAGTCCCTTTTGTTTGGGCTACCTCATTTAATTCGTCAAGTTCTTTTTGTAAGTCTTCATCATCTGAAGTAACGGTGGGTTCTTTCGTGTAACTATTTAATTCAAGTTCGTTTTGACCATCGAGTAGGTCTGCTTTAAAGGCTTTGGTAGCTTGCTTGGTATCCAGCTCGTCTCCTTGTTTTTCAGGCTCAATGGTAAAACCGTCCTCATCCTTATCAATTTTGGCGTTTTCAGTTTCTGTTCGATCGTCGTTTAATGCATCAATGTCTTGGCTAAGCGTTTCTGTCTGCTTGTTGAGTGTTTGTTTGTCAAAAGCAGCTGTATCAAGGGCTAAGTTTTGTTGGGAAGTCGATAGAGAAGAAAGGCCCCAACGCCAATTATTTTGTTGGCTAATCATGGTTTCTAATTCGTCAGAAAAGTCAGTTGAAAGTCCTAAGTCAGCTTTTTTTAGCGACTTCCATTCTTGACCGTCTTGTTCAATCGTAAATTCTTGGGCGTCATAGCGTTCGTGCAATAAATCATTGGCTTGCTTGGCTGTTAAGCCACTTACTTCTGTACCATTAATAAAGGTATCTGGCAAAAAGTGATTAGAATAGTGTGTACTGCGATATGTATAACCACCGATTGCTACAACTAGTATGACAGCTAGGCCAATAAGAATCATGCGTGTCGTTTTTTTCATTTTCGGCCGTTTATCTAAACGTGACATGCAACTTGTCAGCTCCTTAAACTAAATAAATTCTTTTTCACACTATAGCA
>JAKDZT010000326.1 GCA_030462125.1 Tetragenococcus sp. | reverse complement strand
CACTAGCGGCCAATGTGCAAGAGCGTCTGGCTTCTGACTACGATTTAAATATGACGATTCAAGAGATTAAAGACAGTATGGAAGTGGAACAATCCGAAGAATCGCAAATGTTTTCTATTGTAGCCACAGGGGAAAGCGCAGCGGATGCGGAACATATTGCCAATACGGCCGCTGAAGTCTTTCAAGATACGGTTCAAGATGTGTTAACGAATGTCGACAAAATCACGATTGTTTCCCAGGCGTCTGCAAGTACCAGACCGGCGTCACCGAACAATATGCTGAATTTAGCGATTGGCCTAATCTTAGGGCTCTTAGTGGGCATTGGGTTGTCCTTCTTGATGGAAGTATTCGACCGGACGGTGAAAGATAGTCGCTATATTGCGGATACTTTAGGAATGACGGTGCTTGGTACAGTGCCGAAAATGAGTCAAAAAGAAATTGACGCAACCACTAAAAAATTAACAACGGCTAGACAAAATAATAATAACGATCAAGACAATAACGGAAACGGTGCGGAACGTCGCAGCCGGACACGAGTATAGGAGGGAAATGAGATGAAAAGAAAAAATGAACGCAAAGGCACCCAAACACATGCCGTTAGCTTAGTCTCATTGATTGATCCTTCTTCTCCTGTGGCTGAGCAGTATCGCACCATTCGTACCAATATACAGTTTGCTTCTTCGGCAGACCAACAGGTAAAAACGATCGTAGTTACCTCTTCTGGGCCTAGTGAAGGAAAATCATTGTCCTCGGCAAATTTAGCTGCTGTATTTGCTCGAACTGGACAAAGGGTGTTACTTGTTGATGCCGATTTGCGAAAACCAACGATTCACAAAACCTTTCAGTTAAATAATGAAGCTGGATTGAGTACGGTGTTAAGTACCGGCGTAAAAGCGGGAGAAACAGCACAAAAGACTGCAGTGGAAAATCTGTCTATACTAACAAGCGGTCCTAAGCCACCGAATCCGTCAGAGCTATTAGGCTCTGCAAAAATGAACCAAATTATGGAAGAAGCACGTAATATCTTTGATATAGTGATCTTTGATATGCCTCCGGTTGTTGCGGTAACGGACGCGCAAATTATGTCTTCTAAAGCAGATGGGACGTTACTTGTCGTGCGGGAAAACTGGACACGTAAGGATGCCTTAAGTAAAGCGAAAGAGCTATTAGATTTAGTGCAAGCCCGCGTCCTTGGGGTAATTTATAACGGTAGCGAACAAGGGAAAGATAAAGCCTACTATTATTATTCGGATTAGCAGGAAGGAACGATGGCTATGATTGATCTACATTGTCATATTTTACCAAATGTAGATGATGGTGCAGGTAATATGGAAACTAGTTTAGCGATGGCGAAAGAAGCTGTCACTCAAGGAATTACCCATATTTTATGTACGCCTCATCATAATAATGGACGTTACGAAAATTCAAAAGCGACGGTAATACCAGCCGTCGCTTTGTTGCAAGCAGAATTAGATAAGCAACAGATTGATTTGACCTTATTTGAAGGACAAGAAGTTCGCATTACAGGAGATTTGTTGCAGGAAATCAAGGATGACCGTATTCTTTTTACTGATTTAT
The DNA here is from genome assembly GCA_030462125.1 of Tetragenococcus sp. GTDB lineage: Bacteria > Bacillota > Bacilli > Lactobacillales > Enterococcaceae > Tetragenococcus. The sequence goes on along the minus strand of JAKDZT010000326.1, from coordinate 468 downwards.
CGAATACACATCTATTAATTGAGTTACCTACAATGGATATTCCAGCATACACGGAAGAGCTCTTTTTTGAATTAAGAACACAAGGTAAGGTCCCTGTGATTGTCCATCCGGAACGTAATGCCAAATTCAGGGAAGATCCCAATCGGTTACTTCCTTATTTAGAAATGGGTTGCTTGGCCCAGTTAACGGCACCAAGTTTGGTAGGAACCTTTGGCAAATCCATTCAAAAAACAGCGCAAGAAATGGTAGATCATAACTTAGTCCAGATGGTAGCTTCGGATGCGCACGGAGTGAATAAACGCAGGTTTCACCTGCAAGAAGCTTATGAGCGAATGGAAAATGAAAAAGCGGAGTTAATGCAACAAGTAGCTAAAGATGTAATTAATGGAGATGAGGTGTCTTATCCGTCTCCTGAAAAAGTGAAAAAGAAAAAATTTGGTTTGTTTTGAGGAGATGTTGGTGTGTTTG
>JAKDZT010000325.1 GCA_030462125.1 Tetragenococcus sp. | reverse complement strand
AATAAAAAAGTCTTCTAATTAAAGGAGTTAAAAAAAGTGAATGATAAGGTTTTAAAATGGTTAGTGGGAGTACTATTAGTATTCACTTCGTTATTAATTTATCAAAAAAGCGATTATAATTTTAAAATTGCTCAAGCAGAAAAAGAATATCAGTTAACAGATAATTTTATGCCGTTTGAAATTCCGGACATGCTTCGTACAGAAGAGCAATATCCAAAGACGTTAAAAGAATTACAGAAAGTAAGCCAACAGACCCAAACAAATTTTATCAAAAGATCGCTATATGAAGGGTATGAAATGGTTAATGGCAAAATAAATTATAATAAAGAAAAAAACATTACACAATTTCAAGTTTCAGACACAAGACCGACAAAGCTAATGCAAAATTTTAATAGAAAACCAATTAAAATTAACAAAGATATTAAGCATCTGAACAACAGTTTACGAGGCTATTCCGTTTCTATTAAACCAATTCAACAAACAATAAAAAAGGGGACTGCAGAAGGGACTTTTTTTGTAGAAACTACAGATAAAAAACAATATAACCTTTTCTTAGCAAAATTAGCTAAGCATTTATCTAACTTTTATGAATATGATTTAACGGCTGATGACCTTACACTTACAAAAGAAGAAGCTCAAGATCAAACTGAACTAGAATTTGACGATGAAATTTCACCACAGATGATTCAAACGCTAGTTATCTTCTTAATTTTATTTCTAATAATTTGGCTATTATCAAATAGTAATACGTTATCCATCTTTCAGTTGAATGGTTTTTCTTTAACAAAAGCGTTTATAAACGTACTCGGAAAAACTATAACCATTAGTTTTTTCAGTACGATTGTCTTAGATGCTCTAGCATTTATAGAATTTGATTGGATATTTTCTTACCAAACTTTACTAAAACAAATGCTTCTTTACATTATAGTAACGATAGCTGGTCTTTTAATCATCACATTTTTGAGGGCTCTCAATATTGCCAATCAATTGAAGAAAAAAAACTATACAAAATTTATTTTTTTTACGCTCTACGTTCTTAAATGTTTCTTTTTATTTTCATGTATTAATGCTTTTATTCCTTTTATACAAGTTGCTACAGGAATTTATTCAGTTTCCACTTCAAACGAAGTTCAAAACTTACAAAAAGAGTATGCAACTTTTTACCCTAGAGTTAATGGGTATGACCCAAGTTTTATTTCAGATGAAGAAATACAAGAAGTAGACCACTCAATGTATGGCCCGTTAACTGAAAAAGGATCACTTATCGTAGAAGATAGTGGTTTAAAACAACCTGATTCAATTGATGAAGTTGTCAAGTACATTGTTGTAAACCCGAATTATCTTAAACGTTTTCCGTTATACGATATAAATGACGAACGTATACAAGTTTCAAATGAGGAAGAACAGCTTATTGTTTGTTTACCCAGGGAAAAGAAGTCCTTAAAGTCAGAGTTAGTTTCTTATCTCAAATATGTATCTGATGATGTACTGGGAAAGGTTCCTTCGATTAAAGTCATTTATACAAATACTCAACGCTCATTTATTAATCTTAATGACGGTGAAAATATTTCAAACCAAATTATTGTCATTGGTACAAGTAAAACGACTTCTTATGTAGACCGTAATATGATGAATGGAATGGGGATTGAAGACGGCTTGAAGATCCCTATAAATGGTTCAATTAAAAGGACTTATTCAGAGCTGGCTCCTTTACTAAAAGAGAATAATTATGACGATAACTATCCTCAGTTAGTAGCTATGAATGATATACCGAAAGAAGATTTAAAAATCGCGATAGGAGACATAGTTTCGCAAAGTATTCTAATCGGCGTTAATTTCATCGTTGTAATGATCTTAATTTCGTATGTAACGTTATTATATTTTAAAGTCTATAAAAGGGAAATCGTGTTAAAAAGAATAAACGGATATTATTTACTGAAATCTGGTCGTCAATTGTGGCTTTTAACCGCTCTGCAATATGGAGCCATCATTGGTTTATTTATCGGTGACCATGCATTTAGCAGTTATAATTTTAGTATTTTAGCAAGTTTTTTTA
>JAKDZT010000009.1 GCA_030462125.1 Tetragenococcus sp. | reverse complement strand
GAGGTTGTTGTTTGTAATTAGACTGTGATAGCTACTAATGAAATGAGGAAAACTAAGGTAAGATCCGAAAAGCGACCCTAGAAATTGGAAAAACTAGAGTAAGATCAAGAAAGTGACTCTAGAAATTGGGAAACTAGGGTAGGATTAGAGAAGTAGCCCTAGAAATTGGGGAAACTAAAATAAGAACAGAAGTTGTTCCTCTACCTTTTCAAATATGGGGAGCCAATTCGTATTTTCAAAAAGCCTATTGTCTGAAAATTTTCAAAAGTTATGTTACAATAAAAGAAGGAGGTTTTATATATGGCAACATTTGGTAAATTTGATACATCCATTGATCCATCAGAAATCGGCAAAGAATTCAAGGTCAATGAACATGTAAAATTTGAAGTACATAACCAGACAGAAACAGGTACAATTACAAAACAATTGAAAAATTCAGCCCTCATCAAGATTGACGAAACAAGCACGAACCAAGAACTCATTGGACAAACGAATGGGGGCATTATCATCAATTACAAAGAGATGGAAGCAACTGAATAATAAAAAAAGTGAATCTGTTGAGATTCACTTTTTTTATTATTATTTTGTGCCAAATAAACGATCGCCAGCGTCACCCAAGCCAGGTACAATATAGCCGTCCTCATTCAAGTACTCATCTAAAGCAGCCGTATAAATATCTATATCTGGATGAGCTTCTTGTAGTGCTTTAACGCCCTCTGGAGCAGAAACAATACAAACAAATTTAATATTAGAAGCGCCCCGCTTTTTCAATGAATCAATTGCCATAATGGCGGATCCACCCGTTGCCAGCATTGGATCGACCACTAGTAGTTGTCGGCTATCAGTATCTTCTGGCATTTTTACAAAATATTCATGTGGTTCTAATGTTTCTTCATCTCGATATAATCCGACATGCCCCACCTTAGCAGCTGGAATCAGTTGTAAAATCCCATCAACCATGCCTAATCCAGCACGTAAAATTGGAACAATAGCCACTTTTTTGCCAGCTAATGTTTTTTGTGTTGTCAGTTGGATCGGCGTTTCAATCTCGGTATCTTCAGTTGGCATATCACGAGAAATCTCATAAGCCATCAACATAGCAAGTTCATCTACTACTTCACGAAAAACTTTCGTCCCACAACTTTTTTTCCGAATAATTGTCAACTTATGTTGGATTAACGGATGATCGATTACTTGAAATTTTCCCATTTTTTAAAGGCCCCTTTATTTTTTCTCTATTGTAATCTAAAAGTGACATACAAGCAATGCAGCAAGAAAAAATTAAGCATTACTCATCCGTATAAAGCGGGTGAGCATCCGTTAACGCTTGGACAGCAGCCCTTACTTCATCAAGTACAGCTTGATCTTCTTTATTTTCCAAAACTTTTATAATCAAACGAGCGACCTCTGCCGCCTCACTTTCATTAAATCCACGACTGGTAATAGCAGGTGTCCCTACACGAATGCCGCTCGTTTTAAAAGGACTTAATTTTTCAAAAGGAATCGCATTTTTATTAACCGTAATGTGAACAGAATCTAAGAGCTGCTCTGCCTCTTTTCCTGTCATTTCATAGTCTGTTACTTCAAGCAAAAGCAAATGATTATCGGTTGTCCCAGAAACCAGACGAATTTTTTCGGCTTGGTTAAATTCTTTTGCCATCGCTTTTGCATTTTTTAGTACTTGTTGGCTATAATCTGTAAACTCAGGGTCTAGTGCTTCGTTAAAAGCAACTGCTTTTCCAGCAATCACATGTTCTAATGGCCCCCCTTGAGTTCCAGGAAATACATTGCTATTAACCTTTTTTGCTAGTGCTTCATCATTTGTCAAAATCATGCCACCACGCGGTCCCCGCAAAGTTTTATGCGTTGTAGTTGTGGTAATATCCGCATAAGGAATTGGGTTAGGATGCAATCCGCTGGCAACTAGCCCAGCGATATGCGCCATATCAACCATTAATTTGGCATCAACCTCGTCTGCAATTTCTTTAAATGCTTTAAAATCAATTGTGCGAGAATAAGCACTCGCGCCGGCCACAATCAGTTTAGGTTGATACTTATGCGCTAAAGCACGTACATTCTCGATATCAATCATTTCTGTTGTAGGATCTACGCCATAACTGACAAAATGATAGGTTTTTCCACTAAAATTTACGGGAGAACCATGTGTCAAATGACCACCTGCAGATAAGTCCATTCCTAAGACCGTATCGCCTTCATCAATCAAGGACAAATACGCAGCTGCATTAGCTTGCGAACCAGAATGGGGTTGGACATTAACAAACTTAGCATCAAATATTTTTTTTGCGCGATCAATCGCTAAATTTTCGATGTCGTCTATAAATTCGCAACCTCCATAATAGCGGCGCCCAGGATAGCCTTCTGCGTATTTGTTTGTCAAAATACTTCCTTGAGCTGCCATTACCGTTTTTGAAACGATATTTTCTGAAGCGATTAATTCCAGGTTATTTTGCTGCCGGTTCGTTTCATTTTCAATCGCCGTCCCAATTTCAACATCAAAATCTTTTATCCTCATATTAAAAAACACCCCTCTTTACTTTCTTAACATTATACCATAGGAAAACGAATAACCCTTTTTATTCATTAAAATACTTTTGAGCGGCTGCTTTTTTCAAACGATTCATATAAGCCACGCCCAAATTTTCTTCTGGAAAAGCGGCAGCCAAAATAACATCTAAAGGCAACTGAGCCTCATCTAATGCGCGCAGACCAGCGTATAAACCTTTTGTTGCTGCTTCCACACTATTATCACTATAAGAAAAAGTAGCTGCCGTGTCGGCGCGCACTTTATCGCACACAGCCGGTCCAGCCAATACACCTGCGCTTAAGCGATTTTCTTTTACCCAATCAACTGCCGCGGACCAATCTTTTTCTTTTACCATCAAAACTTTGGTATCCGGAGCATAATGTTTGTACTTCATTCCAGGCGATTTAGGCGTATCAGAAGGTTCTAACAAATGATTATCATAATGGACTTCAATCCCTAGATCTTGCTTGATTTGTTCCCTAGTAATAGCACCCGGACGCAAAATCACTGGTTCTTGTTCAGGATCGCTAATATCTATCACAGTAGATTCTACACCAATTTTGGTAGGACCATCGTCCAAAATCCCCGCAATTTTTCCTTGCAAATCATGAGAAACATGTTCGTAAGTTGTAGGACTAGGTTTTCCCGAGGTATTCGCGCTAGGTCCCACCGCGGGAACTCCTGCTTTTTTAAGTAAGCGTAAGCTAGCTTCGTTATCCGGCATACGAAACGAAACTGTCGCTAACCCGGCAGCAACTTCTTGTGCAAAGAGTCCTAATTTTACCTTGCATACCAATGTTAATGGCCCTGGCCAATACATATTCACTAGTTCTTGAGCCGCCGGATGAAAGACTTTCACGTAATCTTTGACTTGTTCAAAGCCAGTCACATGAACAATCAAAGGATTATCACTAGGTCTTCCTTTCACCTCAAAGACACGGCGAACTGAATTTGACATCATCGCATTTGCACCTAAACCATAGACAGTTTCAGTAGGAAAAGCTACCAAGCCGCCTTCTTTTAAAGTTTCCGCTGCTTCATCTACTTCATTTATCGTCCAACGTTTTGTTTCCACAGTTTGTCCACATCCTTTCATTTCATTAAAACTAAGTTATCAACAGTTTTCATTAAGTTATACACATTTTGTGGAAAAGTTGATAGTTACCTGTGTATTTTCTTGTTTATATCCTAAAATTTACTGAAACTTCTGCGCTTTCCGCTTTTTTTAGCACTTAAAACAATTAAAATGACTCTTTTTCCACAAACTTGTGGATAACTAATGCACAAGTAACATTCGGTCATTTCCAGCTAAATCTTTTTTAAGTTGTACTTTTTTTTGGGGAAACTTCTCTTGAAAAATCTGTTCTACTGCTGCCCCTTGAGTGTACCCGATTTCTAAAAAAATGCTCCCTTGCTTGGCTAGCTTTGCCTGCGCTTGCTGCGCAATCTTTTGGTAGTTCGCTAAACCTTCATTTTCGGCAAATAAAGCGAGCTTGGGTTCATATTTTCGAACGCTAGCCCCCATTACTTTCCATTCATCTGGGCTGATATAGGGCGGGTTGGCAATTAAGATATCTATAGGTTGATGAACCGGGGCCAAGGTATTCCCTAGGTAAAATTTCACCTCTGCTCCCAATGTTTGACTATTGGTTTGCGCTGTTATCAAAGCTTTTTGGGAAATATCTACTGCTTCCACTCGCCATGCAGGTCGTTCCAATTTTAAAGTTGCCGCAATGGCTCCTGTGCCTGTACCTACATCTACCACATGCAATTGCTCATTTTTTTGTTTAGCCGTCTTTTGTAAGCACCATTCGACTAATTCCTCAGTTTCTGGCCGAGGAATCAGTGTTGCTGCATTAACTTGAAAGTATCGCCCATAAAATTCTTCATAGCCTAATAAATATTGTGGGGGGTAATCATTTAATAATTGATTTAAATCGTTTTGCAACTGCTCATATTCATTTTGCGACATAATCTCATTCATATGCAATAGCCAGTCTGTTTTCGACCATTTTTTGCGGGCTAAAAAAACATAAAGAATCGCATATCCTTCTTTTTCTCGTGCTTCTAAAAAAGAAGAAGCCCACGATAGGACTTCTTGATAAGTTTTATCAGCCATTTTGCAACTCTTCTAGTTTCGAAGTTTGGTCATATAAAATCAAAGTATCAATAATTTCATCTAAGCCACCGTTTAGAATTTTATCTAATTGTTGAATCGTCAAATTAATCCGGTGATCTGTCACACGATTTTGTGGGAAATTATACGTACGAATCCGTTCTGAACGATCCCCCGTTCCCACAGCAGATTTTCGATTCGCATCATGTTCGCTTTGGGCTTCTTGTTGGTATTTATCATAAATACGGGCACGTAACACTTTCATCGCTTTTTCCCGATTCTTAATTTGTGAACGTTCATCTTGCATAGCGACCACAATACCCGTAGGAATATGCGTTAAACGAACAGCCGACGCTGTCTTATTAACGTGTTGTCCACCTGCGCCCGAAGCATGGTAAATATCTGTGCGAATGTCTTTATCATCAATATCTAATTCTACTTCTTCTGTTTCAGGCATAACGACAACAGTCGCAGTTGAGGTATGTACACGCCCTTGTGATTCGGTCTCTGGCACACGTTGTACTCGGTGAGCACCACTTTCATATTTTAATTTCGAGTAAACACGGTCACCAGTAATCATCATAATGACTTCTTTATAGCCACCAATACCTGTAACATTGGCATCCATTACTTCAACTTTCCAACCTTGCGATTCCGCATAATGCTGATACATATTGAATAAGTCTCCTGCAAATAGAGCGGCCTCGTCGCCACCTGCCGCGCCTCGAATTTCCATAATAATGTTTTTATCATCATTAGGATCTTTAGGCAGTAATAATATTTTAATTTGGTCTTCTAGCTCTGCTTCTTCTTTTTTTAAATCTGCTAGTTCTTGTTTAGCGAGTTCGGTCATTTCTTCATCCAAATTTTCGCTTAGCATTTCTTCATCTTCGCTAATATCTTCTTCTACTTTTTTATAACGCTGATAAACTTGTACCGTTTCACGTAAATCCGATTCTTCTTTAGACAATTTCATAAAACGATTCGTATCTGCGATAACATCTGGATCACTCATTAATTCACCTAATTCTTTGTAGCGATTCTCAATTTTTTGTAATTGATCGTAATACATGAGATGCCCTCCTTTACTAGACTTCTGGGTGAAAGTAATGATGGCGGCAGACAGGATAATAGGCGTCATTGCCTCCAATTTGTACTTGCTCCCCTTCATACACTGGTTTTCCATCGATAAAATGTAAATTCATAATAGCTTTTTTATGACAAAACCAGCAAATAGTTTTCATTTCTTCAATTTTATCCGCATATAATAATAAATACTTAGACCCCTCAAATAATTCATTACGAAAATCATTTTTTAAACCAAAAGCCATAACCGGAATCCGTAACTCATCCACAATGCGCATAAGCTCTAAAACATGATGTTTTTGCAAAAATTGCGATTCATCAATCAATACACAATACGGGTTGAAGTCTAATTGTTCAATCGCTTCATAAACATTCATTTCTTCAAAAATCGGCAATGCTTTTTCTTCTAAACCAATCCGACTAGACACCTGTCCGATACCTGCACGCGTATCTAATCCGCTTGTCATCAAGACAACAGGTTTTTTTTGCTCTTCATAATTATGGGCAACTTTTAAGATCTCAATGGATTTTCCACTATTCATTGCGCCATATTTAAAAAATAATTGTGCCATTTTCTCATCCTCCGTATACTTCCCCTAAAAGTATACTTGAAAATGAGCATTTTTTACAGCCCCAGCTTTTTGAAATTTAACCAAATAAAGAGGAACAATAGCCTGTTCCCCGCAATGATAACTTTTTTCCTTTTGATTTTCATACTACTTTATTAATAACGTCTTTGTTGTTTAAAAGCTTGGTCAACTTGTTCAAAACCTATTTTAGGATAAAACCGAGTCGCACTAGGCGCAGATATCAATACCGTGGAGATATTTTCTCCTTGTGCCTTTCTTAAAGCAGCTACTAATTGGGCCCCAATTCCTTGACCTTGGTAGTTTTTTAAAATAGCTAAATCTGAGACAAAGGTGCAATAAGACATATCAGAAACACCTCGAAGTATACCTACTAAGTGAGCATGATCCCAAGCCGTATACAAAATATTAGAATTATCTAACATACGTTGAATCCTCGCTCGATCGTGAATAGGACGGTTGATACCAGAACTATTAAATACTGTTATTAATTCTTCTGCCGTAATTTTTTTATTTGCTTGAATTTCTACCATCCTTAACCCTCCCGATGAATTCGATACATTTTATCCGTTGGCTCAAATCCAATTTTTTCATAAAAACCTAAGGCGTCATCATCCGCTCTTAAAGAAATAGTGGTACGCGTTCCTAAATATTCTTTCATTTCATTTATTAACATTTTGCCAATCCCTTGTTTTTGATAATTAGGTAAGATCAAAACATCGCTCAAATAACAAAAATATTCAAAATCAGTGAGGCAACGAGCAAACCCTAATAAGTTTTCATCACTCCAAGCGCTGAGTACTAAAGGTGTATGATTAATCATTTCTTGCAACCTATTTTTGTCCTCTAGCGGTTTATCAAATGCCGTTTCTTGATAAAGCGTAGCTACTTGTTCCACAGATAATGGTTCGTTTACCTTAATTTCAATCTTCATCTCTTTATTTTTCCTCCGTTCTGCTAGCAAGTAGCCGATGCCCTATTGACTCCAACAAAATGAAAAAAAACTTGCTGAGCTTTTCCATAAATCTCTTTTAATTAATTTACACCTTATGGGTGAAGAAATCCATAACAAACAAACTTTTGGCGATATGTAAAAATAAAAAAGCTAGGTTTTTACTCAAACACGAAAAAAAGCCATCAGCCATTTAGTTGACGGCTGATGACTCCTTAATTAATTTCGCTTATTTAATATCAATTTTCTTCTTATCTTCATCTTCACCAGGTGCTTTTGGTAAGCTCAAGTTCAAAACACCATCTTTAAAGGAAGCGTCTATATTTTCTTCATCGATACCTTTTAGCATAAATTGACGACGGAATGAATGACTATTACGTTCTCGGCGTAAGAAGTTGCCTTCTTCGTCTTTGTCTTCTGTTACGTCATTACGATTTGCTTCGATTGTTAAAACATCATCATCATAAGTAACGTTTAAATCTGACTTATCAAATCCTGGTAAATCTGCCGTTACTTCATAACTATTATCTTTTTCCTTGATATCGACTTGAAAATTGCCGTTTCCCATAAAGTTAGAAAAGAAATTATCGAAAAAGTCATCTCTCATATCCATAAGATCATTGTTTCTTGACATTAAATTTGCCATAAATAATCCTTCCTTTCTTTTTGTTTTGTTACAAAAGAACTGGCAGCTTCTTTTGTAACTGGGATTTTTCAATCTCGATTTATCGGAAGTTCCCTAACTCCCTTACAACTCCAATATACAACTTTAGTCAAAAATGGTCAAATAATTAGCACTCTAAATTGAAGAGTGCTAATTATTTCTATTCTATTGTTATTGTTCTTCGTTTAGTAATGTCAAAAAACGCTCTCCATATTTATCGAGTTTATTTTGTCCTACGCCTTTGATCTGTAATAATTCCACTGGGGTGCTTGGTTTTTTCTGCGCCAATTCTTGCAGCGTTTTATCTGAAAAAATAATATAGGGCGGCATATGCTGCTCTTGAGCTAGCTCTAAGCGTAATTCGCGTAGTTTTTCAAACAACTCGTCATCGTCAGCCAATTGTTTTACTGATGCTTGTTTACGGTAAACTTTTTGTTTACCTAGTAAAACCTCAACCCCTTCTGAGGAGACCATTAGTTTGGGGAATTCCCCTTTAGCAAGGGTTAAATACTGCTCAGCTGTTAAATAATCAATTAAAGCAGTAACTTCTTTTTGGGTCCAATTTTTCATCAATCCATAGGTGGAAAGCTGCTCTAACTGCCAATTCTTTATTTGTTGTGTCTTTGAGCCAGTTAATACTTGGGCAACCAATGTCTTACCAAAGCGTTCATTCATACGTTTCACACATGACAATACTTTTTGCGTATCTAAAGTAATGTCCACTGCTTCTCGTTCATCTAGACAGTTACTACACTTCCCACATGCTTGGCCGTTTTCTCCAAAATACCGCAAAATATAACACTGCAAGCACATTTGCGTGTGAGCATATTGATTCATTTCTCGCAATTTTTCGTATTCATTTTGTTGATAATCTTTTGTTAGGTTCGATTGTTCAATAAAAAAATGTTGAATTTGTAAATCCTGAGGGGCATACAGCAAAATGGCATCGCTAGGTAATCCATCTCTACCTGCACGTCCTGCCTCCTGATAGTAAGATTCAATATTTCCCGGGATTTGAGCATGGATCACAAAACGTACGTTACTTTTATTAATCCCCATACCAAAAGCATTGGTTGCCACCATGACTTGTACACGCTCAAATAGAAAGTCTTCTTGGCTTTGGGCACGTTCTTGTCTATCCATGCCACCATGATACTTTCCCACCGAAAAATCATTATGCTGTAACAAACGATAAAGCCGTTCGACCTCTTTTCTCGTCGTTGCGTAAATAATACCTGATTGGTTTTTGTTCATTTTCAAATAAGCAAATAAATAGCTATCTTTTTGGTCCTTCACTACTTGGAAAGCTAAATTCTCGCGCGCAAACCCCGTATTAATTTGATTGTCATTAGGAATTTCTAATAAATGAGAAATGTCTTGCGCTACTTGCTGTGTCGCGGTAGCGGTTAGAGCCACAACGGTAGGTGCTTGTGCAAATGACTGGATCATTTCAGCTAATTTTAAATAACTAGGGCGAAAATCATGTCCCCACTGCGAAATACAATGCGCCTCATCGACAGCTAAAAGATCGATATTTACTTCTTCTAATAAACGTAAAAAGTCCTCTGACTCTAAACGCTCAGGTGCAACATATAACAACTTAACCTCGCTATTTTTTGCAGCAGAAAGGCGTTTATTTATTTCTGGATAAGAAAGCGAGCTATTAATGAATGTCGCCGGAATTCCCATATCATTTAAACTATCCACTTGATCTTTCATCAAAGAAATTAGAGGAGAAATCACCAAAGTTAAACCATCAAATAAAAGCGCTGGTAATTGATAGCAAATCGATTTTCCCCCACCAGTAGGCATAATGCCTAACACATTTTCTTTATTTAAAATTTTTTGGATAATCTCTTCTTGCCCTTTACGAAAGCTAGAAAAGCCGAATTTTTCTGCTAAAATTTCTTTCAATTCTGTCATCTTAACGCCTCTTTCCGACTCTATTATAGCGGATTTTCTTTTGTGCACCAAAACTATTTTTTCATTTATTTATTCTTTTTTTAACCAAAAAAATACGCCTTCTATTAGAAAACGTATTTTGTATGGCGTATTTTGATTTTTAAACTTAGCACACCATTAGCCATATTATTTATTATTCACAACGGAGAGTTCATCTAATGGCCAGTAACGAAAAGCTACTTCACCTTCAATCATAGAACGATCTACAAAACCAAAGCTACGACTATCCTTAGAAATTAAACGATTGTCTCCTAACACAAAGTATTCTCCTTCTGGAACGTCATACGCGAAATCATTGGTAAATGTACTGGCGTTTTCTGCAATTTCTTGAAACGCTGGATTATATGTGTACTCTGATTCTAGATTATCTTCAGCAAATTTTTGCTGATAAGGGGCTAAATAAGACTCATCAACTTCTTCTCCATTCACCGTAAGCACGTCATCTTGCATTTCCACGTGATCTCCGGGTAAGCCAATAACACGTTTAACTGCTAATTTGTCTAAGTCATCGGGTTCTTGAGTCGTTACAATATCAAAACGTTCGATAGTTGATAGTTGATAGGTCATTAACTTTTGTCCATCAGCTAACGTAGGGTCCATGGAATGACCATTCACTGAAACAGGCGCAATGACAAATATACGTAGGGCGATAAAGATGGCTACTAGTAAAAAAAAGACGCCCCAATTTTTTATAAATTCTTTCAAAATATAAACTCCTCATTCATTTCGATAATATTTCATTGTTGACTTTTCCAAGGGTACTGCATTAGTATACCATAGCCAAAAATAATAGGGAAAAGAAGCTTTTTGCTCTTAAGAAACTTTTGAACTTTATTTTTTATATTTTCTACTACAAGGAGCTGGTATCCCTCTTCATTTTTGTTATACTGTGGGTAATCTACTAGAATGGAGTCTTTAAAATGTCGATAAAATCTCTTGTGCAAGATGCTTGGAATAAGGGAAAATTCTTATTTGGACATAAACTTTCTTCAGTTCAAGTCATCGTATCTTATTATATTTTGATGACATTAATTGCACTTATTTTATTTTATTTGCCTATTTTTCGCCAACCAGATTCTCATGTTCCATTTATCGATATGTTTTTTATGGCTGTTAGCACAATTAGCGTAACGGGTTTATCAACTTTTCCCATCGGAGACGTATTCAATGAAAACGGGGTTGTTTTATTGGAAATCCTTTTTCAAGTTGGCGGTCTAGGGATTATGATGATTTCTACTTTTTTCTTTATCCTCTCAAGACGTAAGGTGACTTTAAAACAACGGCAATTAATTATGACTGATATGAACCAACCACGTTTAAGCGGCATCGTACGCTTGATTCGCACGACTTTTACAATTATATTAGGTTTACAAATTTTTAGCGGAGTCGCCTTTAGCCTCTATTTAAAAGCAAGGGGTTATTATGAAGGGTGGGCAGATGCCTTTTATTATGGCTTTTATGAAGCTATCTCTTCGGTCACAAACTCTGGATTCGATATCACTGGTCATTCGGTCTCCCCTTATGCCAATGATTTTTTATTTTTACTTGCGATTATGATTCTAATATTTATCGGTGGGATCGGCTTTCCAGTCTTAATGGATATTAGAGAATGGATTTCTAACAAGTTTACTAAAAGGGTAAACCCTTTTCGTTTTCGCTTTTCTTTATTTACCAAAATCGCTTTGTTATCTTCAGTGGTTTTATTTATTGGCGGGACATTAGTCATCTTTTTCCTAGAAAACAATTATCTATTCGATGACATGAATGCTTGGGGTAAACTAGTAAATAGCATGTTTTATTCGATTACAACGCGTAATGCAGGGTTACAAATTCATGACTTAAATAGTTTTCAAACAACCACCTTAATGATTTTTGCTTTATTAATGTTTATCGGTTGTAGCCCCAGCTCAGTAGGCGGAGGTGTTCGAACAACTACGATAATGATCCTTGGGCTTTATATTTATTCCTTTTTAAAAGGAGAAAGTCATATCAACATTTTTGGTCGTAATATTGATCGAGAAAACATTCGCAAATCGATTGCCGTATTTATATTGTCCTTGATCATGTGCTTTAGCTGTGTCATTTTCTTAACGGCAATTGAAGATGTTTCTCTAATCTCGATTATCGTCGAAGTAACTTCTGCTTTTGGTACTACTGGGTTATCCCTAGGTATTACCGATGAGTTAACAAGTATTGGTAAACTAGTCATTACCGTCTTAATGTTTATTGGAAGAATTAGTATGCTATATACGGTCATGCTGTTCATTCCGAAAAAACCTCGGGATTCAGGCTATCGTTACCCCACCGAAAAGATTATTATTGGATAAATATAAAAATAAAAAATGTTTTCAATTTCTTAAGAACAAGGAAATTGGTTTAATATTTTTTTTAAGTTGTGGTAAGATAAATTGAATTTATATTTATACGATGGAGGTCTGTCATGGGAATCCGAAGTTATGCTGCTGCTTTTGTGGGGAAAAGCTCACAATGGTTCTTAAAAACTTTTACAAAAGGGGGATCAAGTTTACCAGGGAAATTAGCCTTAAAAATTGATCCTGCTATTTTAGATCATTTAGCGAAAGACTATAAAGTTGTTGTGGTCACTGGTACCAACGGTAAAACACTAACAACTGCATTAACCGTTAATATTTTACAACAAGAATTTGATGATGTATTAACCAATCCAACGGGCGCCAATATGGTGCAAGGAATTGTTTCTTCTTTTCTTTCAGCTAAACCCCAAAAAGGCCAAAAGAAATTTGCTGTTTTAGAAATTGATGAAGCAAGTTTAAGTAAGGTAACAGATTTTATTAAGCCGGAACTATTTGTTTTTACAAATATTTTTCGAGATCAAATGGACCGTTACGGCGAAATCTATACAACTTATCAATTGATTGTCGATGGCGCTGCGAAATCACCAGAAGCGACCATTTTAGCCAACGGCGATTCACCGATCTTCAATTCGCTTGAAACGGTCAATCCGAGAAAATATTATGGTTTTGACCATAAATCCGACGAAGAACAAGTGGCGCACTACAACACAGATGGTGTTTTATGTCCGAAATGTCAACACATCTTGCATTATAAAATGATTACCTATGCCAACCTAGGTAAATACTATTGTCCTAACTGCGGTTTTAAGCGTCCTGACTTAGACTATAAGCTAACGGATTTAAGAAATATGACCAATACTTCTGCAGAATTTACGATCGATCAAAATGATTATAAATTAGAAGTTGGTGGGATGTATAATATCTACAATGCTTTAGCAGCAACAGCCGTAGCAGAGTATTACCAAGTAGCTCCCGAAAAGATTCGTAAAGGAATTGGCTTTGATGAAAAAGTGTTTGGCCGTCAAGAAGTGATCGACATCGATGGCAAAAAATGTACTTTAGTTTTGGTTAAAAATCCAGTAGGACTAAACCAAGTCATCGATATGATTGGCTTATCTCCTGATACTTTTTCTCTTGTGTCATTATTAAACGCCCATTATGCAGATGGCACGGATATCAGTTGGATTTGGGATGGGAACTACGAAGTCTTTAATACAGAAGATGTCCCTAAAGTAATCTCAGGCGGAGAGCGACATGAAGATATGACGAAACGTTTAAAAGTCGCAGGTATTTCCGAAGACAAGATAACGGAAACGCAAGATTTGGATGAGGTTATTGAGCAAATCAAGCAATTACCTACCGAAAATGTTTATATTTTATCTACTTATACTGCTGTTTTACAGTTACGTAAAAAATTGGCAGATAAAGGGTATATGAAAGGAGGAATGGAACGTGGCTGATTATCAATTGAAAATGTCTCACCTTTACGGCAACCTATTAAATACCTATGGAGATAATGGGAATATTTTAATGCTTGGCTATATGGCCAAAAAAATGGGGGTTAGCTTAGAAACCGAAATCGTCAGTATCCATGAACCCTTTGATCCAAAACGTTATGACTTGGTATTTTTCGGTGGCGGTCAAGATTTTGAACAATATATCGTCTCAAAAGACATTCAAGCAAAAAAAGAAAGCATAACTGAATATATTGAAAACGATGGTGTCATGTTAGCTATTTGTGGCGGCTATCAATTATTAGGACATTATTATACCGGAGCGCGCGGTGAAAAAATCCAAGGAATCTCCGCATTAGACCATTATACATTAAGCCAAGATAACAATCGCTTTATTGGTGATATCGAGATCTACAATGAAGAATTTGATGAAACTTATGTTGGCTTTGAAAATCATAATGGTCGTACCTTTCTAGGAAATGAAGAAAAGCCCCTAGGTAAAATTATTACAGGTTATGGGAATAATGGTGAAGATCAGACCGAAGGAGCCAACTATCGTAATGTTTTCTGCTCTTATTTCCACGGCCCTATTTTGGCAAGAAACGAAATATTAGCCAAACGACTAATCAATACGGCCTTATTAAATAAATATGGAGAAAAAGTTGACCTCGTCGTTCCCTCTTAAAAAAAGGCTTTTTTTATTAGCTACAAACCTTTATACTATTAGTAATAGCAACAGTCATTTATTCTAAAACTCGAAGGGAGTAGCTAGTTATGTTTTCTTTCTTAAAAAAGAAAAAAACCGTTTTATATAGTCCAGCTGATGGACAATTAGTTCCACTAACAAAAGTAGATGACCCCGTTTTTTCTCAAGGAATGATGGGACCTGGAATCGCTGTTTTACCTTCATCAGATGATATTTATTCACCAGTTGAAGGAACAGTTACTAATGTTTTTCCAACAAAACACGCCGTTGGAATGAAAACAAAAGATGGGAAAGAAGTCTTACTGCATTTTGGTATTGATACCGTAGAATTAAAGGGCGAAGGTTTTGAAGTATTTGTAGACGTCGATGATAAAGTACAAACAGATACCTTGATAGCGCGTATGGATCGCGCTTATTTAAAAGAACAAGAAAAACTAGATACCTTGATGGTCTTATTCCCAGAAGAAAAGGATTTGCCAACAGTCGAAGAAAAAACTGTCAAGGCTAATGATGAGCTATTTGAAGTAGACTAAAGATTTAAAGAGTAAATGAGGTGTTTCCCTCGGTTAACCCCAAGGTATTAAAGTGATAAAAATAAAAACATCCCAGGAAATCATTTAAAGCTTGATTTCCTGGGATGTTTTTATTTTAGGCCTTTTTTCCTGGTTCAGAAGCAATCAATGTTGCTTCTCCTTGTAATTCCCAACGTTCAATATCATTAGGTAAAATAAAACTTGTTCCCATGGTTAATTCATATGTTTTATCTTCCACAATTATCTTCCCATAGCCATCTGTAACAGTAGCCAAAGTATAAGGCGCTTGTTTCTTTAATTGTAAAATACCACGAACTTGCCATTCATATACATTGAAAAATTCCGTTTGCAGGTAAGTAATCACCGCAGATTGCCCTCGCTTTGTCTCTGATATATTTAATGTATTTTCTCGCGCTGGCACTGTCGTTACATCCACTGATTGGTCGATGTGTAGTTCTCTAGTATTTCCTTGCTCATCTTTGCGATCATAATCATAAACCCGGTAAGTGGTATCTGAACTTTGTTGTGTTTCTAAAATCATGATTCCTTTGCCAATACCATGAATAGTGCCACTAGGAACATAAAAGAAATCTCCTTTTTTAACAGTAACTTTATTCAATAATTCATCCCAGCGTTCTTCTTTAATCATCTGAGCTAACTCTTCCCGCGACCGGGCTGTGTGTCCATAGATGATTTGTGCGCCAGGTTTAGCGTCAATAACATACCAGCATTCGGTTTTACCAAACTCACCTTCATGTTCTAAAGCATAAGAATCATCTGGGTGCACTTGTACGGACAAATCATCTGCTGCATCTAAAATTTTAACTAATAAGGGGAAAACATCTCCCTCTTGGTTTCCAAACAATTCTTGGTGATCTTGCCATAGTTGATCAAGTTTTTGTCCTTTAAAAGGGCCATTTTGTATGGTACTAATACCATGAGGATGAGCGCTAATTGCCCAGTCTTCGCCAACTTTTTCGCTGGGAAGATCAAAGTTAAATACCGTATGTAAGGAATTCCCACCCCAAATTTTTTCTTGAAACACAGGTTCCATAAATAGTGGTTGCATATCTCTACACCTCTTTTTAAATAATCTCTATTTCATTATAACATGTTGCATTGAATCCTTCTCAATTAAATAATCATCGCCTTGTTCCTCACGGTATTTGCTATGATTCAACAGCTAAAGTCCAGTTTATAAAAAAACACGCGCCCAAAAACGTGTTACTTGTCACTTTTACGAACAAACCACCATTCGATTCCAACTGGATCATAAACTGTAAGAAGTGTTTTTTTCTTGTCGATGTAAAACGCCTGCTCCTCTTCAGCTAAATGTTGCTCCAATGCTGTTAGTACTTCATCAGTTACGATAAACCGTATAATCTCCAGACCTAAAACATCGTCACTACCCATGTCAATTGCCTGGCTGTTAGAAGTATGTAATGTTACACCAAAATTCTCTTGCGCTGAAGCCTCGCTAGTAGCTTCCTTTTTACCTAGGTAAAAACCTAGAATGTTTTGTAAGAACTTTTCTTCTTTTTGCGATTCTGTGACATTCAAATGTACTCCTTGAAAGCTAGCATATTTGGATAAAGCAGCAAACTTTCCAGTGGCTAAAGCCAACAATTGTTCATCGTTTTTCACTTCTTTTTCACCGATCGTTGCAACAACTTCTAAACGATTTTTTTCTGGGTCATCAACGACTATTCGAGCTTTTTCATCATACGATGTTTGTACAATAGGATAAGACGCTTCTTTAAGTCGTTGATACAAGTCACTTAGTTCCTCAACGCTAGAAACAGTTAAAGTCGCTTGTTGCAACTTTTTCATTTCACCAAAGTATTCCTCTGCTCGCGGGCTTTCTTCTAACCATAAATGTTGGGCCTCTTTTTCTTTTACACCCATAATTGCCAACGTGTTTTCTTCTTGCTTTAAAGCAAAACCAATTAAACCTTGGTAAAAGTCAATCATTTTATCACGATCTTTTACTCGTATAGCGATAGTAACGTTTTCTGTAGTCGTTGTTAAAGTCAAAACTGACATATTTTTAATTTCCTCCTTGCTTCTTCTCAAACCATTGTACTGATAAATCCGTTTTCTTTCAACTAATAACTTATGAACTCACTTTTTTTATATTCAGCAACAAACAAATCATCGGATTCATGTTCTCCCCTTAAAAAATATGATAAAGTAAGGTTATAAGAAAACAAGGAGGTTTTATGTGATGGCAGATTGTATTTTTTGTAAAATCAGAGATCAAGAAATTCCCAGCTACAGAGTATATGAAGATGATAAAGTTTATGCGTTTTTAGACATGACACAAGTAACTAAAGGTCATACCTTGCTTATCCCTAAAAAACATGTTTCTGATATTTTTGAATATGATGATCAACTGGCTGTTGACTTGTCTACACGTATTCCGAAAGTTGCGCGTGCATTACAAACAGCTTTTCCAGAGATGCAAGGGTTAAATGTTATTAATAATAATGGAGAAGTCGCTTATCAATCCGTTTTCCATTCCCATGTCCATCTAATTCCTCGCTATGGAAAAGAAGATGATTTTTCAATGCACTTTGGCGACCACTCAGGACAATACAGTCAAGATGAAATGACACAAATCGCACAAACAATTAAGGCGCAGGTGGACTAATATGATAAAAAATTTTATAAAAGGACTCTTTTTCGGGGCTAGTGTTGGTAGTATTGGTGGGTTATTTTGGGCTCCAAGAAGCGGCAAAGAAACCCAACAAATAATAAAAGATCGTGTTGATGAAGTCAGTGGTTCGCTTGATGATGCAACTGATGCAGCCAAAGAATTGCAGCAAAGCGTTAAAAATTTTGGTCAAGAAATGGCTCATACTCAAAAGACCATTCAAGAAACGATTCCTTCTGTTATGGATTCTTTACAAAAAGATATGGAAGCTTTCAAGTTTCAAGCTGAACCACGCATTGAGCGAGCAAATGAACAAGCGCAAGAATTACAAACACACATTGCTGACTTTTCTGTGAACACCTCAGAAGATAATCATTCAGAAGATTAAACCAGAAGCCCCTAAAAGACTTTTGAGTATTCTATGAATTTTGTTGGAAAGTTTTGATTAAAGCTTTCCAATGCGAAAAGAACTATGATATAGTAAATCCTGTTAATATCTAATCTATAGCTAACAGGAGTGCATACATTCATGAAAAAGAAAAAAATTGTTTTATCATTTGCTTGCTTGTTAAGTGTTTTTGGCTTAGCTGCTTGTTCTGGAGATTCGGATTCGGATCCTGATGACGAAATCGCTACGATGAAAGGTGATCAAATCACTGTAGGTGATTTTTACGATAAGGCAAAAACGGATCAAAACAGCCAGCAAATCGTATTAGACATGATTATATCTCAAGTCTTTGATGAAAAATATGGCGACGAAGTTTCAGACGATGAGGTAGACCAACAAATCGAAGATACTTTTGGAGATGAAGAAACGTTAAACCAACAGTTAGAGGCTTCGCAAATGAGCAAAAGTGAATTAGAAGAAACTTATAGACAAAGCTTAGCTGTGCAAAAAGGCTTAGAAGATCACGTCAATTTGACAGATGACGACTTAGAAGAAGCTTGGGATTCCTACCACCCACAAGTTGAAGCGCAACTAATTGCCGTCACATCAGAAGATGAAGCTGATGACGTCAAAGACCAATTAGATGAAGATGACGCCGATTTTGGTGAAATTGCCGAAGAAAACTCCATCGCTCCATCAGCAGATGATGATGGAAGTGTAAAATTTGATTCCACCACGCCTGCTGAAGAAGTTCCTGATGAAGTCAAAGAAGAAGCTTGGGACATGGAAGACGGAGATATCTCGGATCCAATTGCTGTTGAATCGGAGTATGGTTCTGGTTACTATATCTTACAAATGAACAAGAACCAAGATAAAGGTGACGATAGAAACGAATATGAAGATGAAATCGAAGAAGTGGCTACAGATAACAAAATCAACGACCAAGAGTTTACTACTAAAGTCATTGGAGAAGAATTACAAGACGCCAATGTAAAAATTCAAGATGAAGCTTTCAGTGATATTTTGGCCCAATTTACAGAAGCAGCTGATGGTGATCAAGAAGGCGCCGAAAGCACTTCTGATTCTGCTGAGGAAGAATCAACCGAAGCAACTGAAACTGAAGAATCTAGTGAGTAATTATTTAAAACAATAAGAAAAATTCCACGGAAAGTTTAACAACGACTTTCCGCGGAATTTTTTTACTTAACAGAAACTTTCTTTTTATTCATCCTCTTTAGGTACATAAAAGCTACGATTGTCCATCCCAAAAATTCGTTCTGTATATTCCCCTGGTTCTGTTTTGGTAATCGCATTGTTCAACATTTGCATAGAAGCATCAATATTATCAATTTGGTGCAAAATTTCTGCTTCCATTATGCGGGGACGTACGGGAGAACCATAATCCAATTGGCCATGATGCGCTAATACCATATGCCGCAATACAACAATATCTTCGGTACTTTGATCTATTTTTAGAGCCAAACAAGCTTGTGTAATTTCCTCATCAACTAAAACCAGGTGACCTACAAGGTTTCCTACCACTGTATACTCTGTTGTTAAAGCTCCGCTTAACTCGATAACCTTGCCTAAATCATGCAAGATAGTCCCAGCGTAAAGCAAAGAAGCGTTCAATTGTGGATATTCTTTTACTAAGCTTTTACCTAGGTGCAACATGGTAATTGTATGATAAGCTAGACCACCCACAAACGCATGATGATTCTTTTTTGCCGCAGGAAATTCAAAGAATTCTTTTTTATACTTGTTTAATAAGAACCGAACAATACGGTTCCAATGAGGATTGGTAATTTCAAATAATATTTGATTGATTTCTTCTTCCATCGCTTCTTTTTTAATGGGCGCACGCTCCATAAATAAACTAGGATCATTAGGTTCTTCGGGATTGGTCAGCCGCAATTTATAGATTTTTATTTGGGCATTCCCTTGGTACACTTCCCTTTTTCCAGTTAAATGAACCACTCGTCCAGCTTCAAAACGTTGGACTTCTTCGTTTGAAGCGTCCCAAAATTTTCCATCAATTGATCCTGAATTATCTTGGAAAGTAAAAGCAATAAATTGTTTTCCGTTTTTTGCGATACGTACATCTGCATTTTTGATTAAAACGAATCCTTGGAAATCTTCGTCTACAACTAAATCGCGAATTTTTTTCATTTCACTTGCGGATCACTTGCCTTAGCAAGCACCACCTTTTCACATCCTTTACTTAAAATTTGATAACTGACTGTGCTAGTCTTTGATAATAGCTTACCATTTCTTTGTCTGATGACAAACAAATCACTTGATAATTCTCACCAAATTCAGCAAGTAATTTAGCTAGATTCTCTTTTCTCGTACTATCATAATGAAGCCAGCCATCGTCAATAATGACCGGAGAAATACGACGATCTTTTTGCATAAAAAGATAAGCAAAGCGAAGTGCCATAATCAGCTGGTCTTTCGTTCCTGTCGATAACTCATAAATACCAAAGGTTTCCTCTTGAGTAACCGCATTAATAAGACCGTCTATTAAGGTTACTTGCTGGTAACGATGATTTGTTAATAAAGCAAAGTAGTAAGAAGCCTGTTTAAGCAATTGTGGTAATTGCTGTTCTGATAACTCTGTTGCTAAATCACTCAAAAAAGCCACTAACAACTGGTTGGTGCTCCATTTTAGAGCTGTTTCATGAATTTCAGAAAGCATACGATTTTCTTCTTGATAAAGCATGTCTAACGTCCCATTTTTTTGTAAATACTCTACTTGTAACTGTAAACGCTGCTTTTCTTCCAGCAATCCATTTATTTGCTCTTGGATCTCTTCTTGATTTGTTTGGTTTTCGGCTAAACCTTGTGTCAACTCTGTATAGCTAATATCTTGCGGGAAAATAGGACCTAAAATAGCCGCTAATTCTTCTTTCCTGGCTATTTTCTTCTGCCTAGCTTCCCACTGCTTTAACCATAAAGGAATTTCTGTGGGTTGTTCTAAGCCAAACCTTTCCAACAAAGCTGCGTAATCAGTAAACAAGCTATCTCGTGTTTCTCTATCTTGTTTTAATTGTTGCGCAAGTAACGTGCTAGGCTGTTGTAAACGCGACATTTTCGTTTCTTGCATTTGAGCGGCAAATTTTTCGACAGTCGTCTTTTTTTCTGGCAGTTCTTTATTAGCTAAGGGCAACCACTCAGCTAAAAATTGAAAGCGAGATTCTAGATCATCGTGCTGTTTTTTTGCTGCTGTCAATTGGTTTTGTAAAGACGCATAATTTGCCTCTGCTTTTTCATATTTTTCTTGATCGGCTCGATAGGTTTGAGCTAACATACGCCAAGTCTGTTCAGTATTTTGGTGACCAAAAGCAGTTTGTAATATAGTATTTGTTTTTTGCTCTTGTTGTTGCAAATTTTGTAAATTGTTTTCTTCTTTTAAGATCTCTTCTGAATAGGAATCTAATTGGAGTAACTTTTCCTGCCAAGCAGGCTTGACCTGTGAAGATGGATTCTTTTTTTGATAGCCTTTTAGGGCGGCAGTAGCTAGACAAATAATAGCCAAGGCAAAAGCAATCAGATTTAGCGGCATTGTTAAAAACAGTCCAGCAACAGCAAAGGCAATTCCAGTTCCTGAAAATAAGTATAACGGGCCTTTTTGAGTTTCTTTGGCATTTAGTAATTCAGGATATTTTTTCTCTAGTTGATCAATTTCTTCTTCAACGGATTGCTTTCTTTCCTTTAACCATTGGATATGCAACTCTTTTTGACTGATTTGTTCGCCTAATTGTTCAACCTGATCTATCGAAGAGTCAACAGAAGTAGCTAAATTTTGTGGAGGATTCTCTTGCGACCAGCCCCATTTTTGTTTTAACTCTTGAAGCATTGGCTCAATTTTTGCCTTTTCTTGCAAAAGATTTTGTTCTTCGTCTATCAAGCGCATAATGGGTACGTCCAAATGCAATAAATCTTGTATTTCTTTTTCGTGATCTAAGTAAAAGAAATAACGATCCGATTCTTGACCTTGCTCAAGTTGCGCCAGTTCATCTTCTTTTTTTTGAATTTTTTCAGTAAGATCTTGATACTCATGATAAAAGCGACGAAGTTCTTTCTGATCTTTTTCCGCAATATCACTTTTTTTCATCGACCGTAATTCTTGCCATTCCTCATACAAAGGCCAGTGTGACTTTTTTTGGTTTATCTCTTTTTCTTCTGCTTGTTCTTTCCTTTGTTTTTCAGATAATTCCTGTATTTTTTGGTCGAAATGAGCGATTTTCTGGTAAGCTTTTTGGACATTCTCTTCTTCTGCTTCTTGCTGTTGAATGGTTTCTCTTAATTCTTGCCATTCTTTTAGTTGTTGATTTAAAGTTAATTTTTTGGCCCGAGGCTTGAATAAACGCTGACTCTCTTTTTGATACGCTTGGATTTTTTCCATTAACTGTTGGCTACCCGTAATACCTAGAGAAATCAAAGATGCCTGTAATTCTTTTTCCTGCAAACGATCAATTTGTGATAGTTGTTCTTGTTGAAAAGTAAAAACATCTTGAAAGACAGTTTTATTTAAAGGAGCTAAAATCTCATCCAAGACTTTTTCATCTTTTTCTTCCCCTTCAATAAACAGTTTCGCTTTCCCTCGATTAATTTTGCGATACCGCTCAACTAAAACTTCTCCATAGGGTTCAACATTTAACCAAAGTCGCCCACCATAAGCAGCACCATCACGAGGCGTATAGTCCTTTTTCTTACTGCTTTTTTTGGTAAAACCAAAAAGCATAGCCAAAATAAATTGGTAAAGGGTTGATTTACCTACTTCATTATTGCCATAAAAAAGTTGGTTATCAGATAAAAATTCAAATATTTGATTACGGTAGTGACCAAAACCTGTAATTTCAGCTTTCTTTAATTCCATCTACGTTCCTCCAACTAAATTCGCTTTTCAATTGCTGTTTCATTTGCATAAGTGCTTCTTCTTGTAACTGATCCCAAGATATTGCTTGTTTAGCTAAGGGGTAAGAGACAAGTTCGTTAACCGTTTCAGTAAAGCTACCTTGTTGCTGATACTTGGCCAAAAGATGCTCAAGGTCCTCTTTATCCGCAGAAATCGTTACTTTTTTAGTCACAGCTTCTTCATTCACATCGATTTGATAGACTAATTGTTGAAAACGATGGTTAATTAAATAATCATTAACATAATCGATTAATTCTAAAATTTCATTTTCTTGTAGCCAATTTTGAGGTAAAAGTTTGGTATCATTTAAAGCTAACTTAACCAAGGCTTTTTCTGATGTTTGAAAAGTTGCGATGATCTCGTCTAACACCGCTTTTTGGTGTTGAATACCGGCTAGGGAAACTTCTTGTTTTTTCCAACGGACTGCCGTAACATTCTTTTCTTGCCATGTTGTATGCCCACCTTCTATTGACACCAAATTAACACCTGTTGCCTCTTCTTTTTGAGTATGTCCTTGCGGTGTTCCTGCATATAATATCGCAGCTTCTTCAGAAAGTACTGTAGGCACATGGATATGCCCTAATGCCCAATAATCATAATTTTTGCTCTTCATTTCTTGTAATTGAAAAGGGGCAAAGTGTTCACTTGTCATATCACCGTGGTACATACCTAGGTGATAATCCGCTTGTTTTGTGGGAAATTGATTTACCATTTTTTGGTTTATTTGGGGATGTAAATAACTAAAACCACTAATTGCATATAATTCGCCGTTTTTAGTATGACCAGTCATCGTTTGAACACTTTCTTCTTTAAACAAATGCACGTTCGCTGGAAAATCAAACCAATACCGTTCTTTTTCATAATAATCATGATTACCAAAAATCATATACACGGGGATATTTTCCTCATTGAGCCGCTCCATTTGTTGAAAAAATTGTTGTTGCGTTTTTAATGTAGGGCGGTTTTGATGAAAGGTGTCACCAGCAAAAAGCAAAAAATCAACTGACTCTTCAATAGCAAGCGTTACAATATTACTAAGTACTTGTTCGTTTTCCCTAGGTAATTCTTTAGCTTTATCTGCAATTAAATGAAGCCCTTCAAAAGGCCGGTCAAAATGCAAATCCGCACAGTGAATAAAACGTAACATGGTAACAGCTCTCCTTTTTTATCTTTTATTTTAGCATTTTTTTAATTAGAAGTCAGCAAAAAGCGAACAAGTTTTCGCATTTCGATCAAATAAAAAAAGAACTGAGATATCCCTTACCTTCCAGCAATGATTTACAAAAGATTGTGCCTACGCCAAGCTTTGAGTCTCCCTCTTTTATGAAGAAAAACTACTAAATCACAGAAGTCATTTAACCAAATTTCACTATAGGCGTAATTATCTTTTGTTTTGTCCATTTTAGTAACAGCCCTTCATTAGAAAAAATATCCCCTAACTAGACGTAGATCCCCAGAGATTTCTGTGTGAAGCGCAGCAACTTTTACAGCAGGTCTATCCATGAGTTATCCTTCAATAGCCTCGATTGTTTAATAAATTAAAAAAAGAAGTCGTTTTTTGAAAAAAAATATGCTAAAATTTACCTAGGTATTCCTTCGGTATTACCAAAGAAATTAATAAAACAAAGGGGAGTCACAATATGTCAGAAAAAACCGGGAAAACATTAACACAATTAGCAAATGAATTAAATGTGTCGCGGGACAAAATCATTTACCGCTATAAAAAATTGCCAGAGGAAGATTATTTTAAAGAAAATAATACAATTTACTTACTTAATTCTGGTATCCAAAAAATCGTTGATGATTTAGGCGATGATATTAAAGAAAATCAAGAAGAGGATAATGAAGAAACACAAATAAATCCTTCTTTTGATTACCTGACTGAACAGTTAAATAGAAAAGATGAACAAATTGATCAACTACAAAAATTAGTTGATCAGCAACAACAGCTAAACGCCGAAGACAAAAAATTAATTAAGGAATTGCGTCAATACACTTCTCTTGAGGCGCCTAAAGAAGAAGATACCACAGAAAAAGACAAATCAGATGAAACACTGCGACAAAAAGACGAGCAGTTAGCTCAATTACAAGAACAATTACAACAAACTGAAGCTGTGCAAAAAGAAAAAGAAGCACTAGAAAACGAAGTAGCTTCGTTAAAACAAAAAAATAAAAAATGGTATCAATTTTGGAAATAAAAAAGCTGGTATAAGTGTATAAACCAGCTTTTTTGCGGCATTTATGCTTTTATTCTTAACAATTGAATCTATGTAGTACCTAGGCGTTACCACAGTTTTAGTGAGGTTTTGCCTAGGCATAAATAAAAAAGGTTTTTGAGAACCCTCAAAAACCTTTTTTATTAACTTTCGTACAATTCTCTTAACGGTGTCATAATAATTTTATTTAATTCATTAACAGTCGTACTAAAGACTTGTTCTTTTTGCATTAAGTCATTAATTAACGGTTCTTGTTGAACCTTTTGCGCTAAGTCTTGTGCTTTTTGCGCATCATCGTCTGTCATGTCTTCACCTTGTGACATTTTTTGTTGTAATTCTTGTTGAAAGTTTTGAAATTCTTTAAACAAAAGATAAGCTTTTTCATCTTTTTTCAATTCAGCAAAAGAATCACTTAAGTCTTGAAATTGTTCTAATTCGCGAATTTCTTGTTCTAATTGGTTCGCTGTGTCATAAATATTTGCCATAAAAATTTTTCCTCACTTTTTCTTTATTTATTTTATTGTAACATGTTCAACTTTGATTGGCTAATCGTTTCCAAAGCGATCCTTAAATCCACGAATTAAGTCTTTGCCGCCTTCTTTCACTCGTTCACCAAATTCGCCCATGCCTTCTCTAGCATCATCGGTAAATTGATCAACATTTTGTTTCCAATCGCTGTCACTCTCATCCGTTGAATCTTCGTCTGAATCATCAGAAGCTGTCACTTTTCCTTCAGTGGTGTAAGCGTCAGCTACTTCAAACTGACTATTATTACTATAAGGGAGCATATTTTCAGCTTGTGCTTTAAAAACTTGACCAACACCTTCACCACTCGTTCCGCTGAAGGTATGGTCCTCATCCGCTTCTTCAAAACCAAGCCAGGTCGAAATAACAGTATCCGGCGTATAACCAACAATCCATTGATCATTATTTTGTTCTGGGTCATAGTCCTGTTCTGTGGTTCCTGTCTTACCGGCTACAGTATAACCATAAGGGTTAGCGGCAGTTGCGGTCCCATTCGAAAATGTCCCCAAGAGCATGCTATTCATTTCGTTTGAAGTTTCTTTTGAAATAATTTTTTCGCCTTCAGGCTTTGTATTATCAACAATGACTGCCCCATTAGCATCAACAATTTTGGTGATTAAATGCGGCGAATACAAAGTTCCTCCATTAGCAAAAGAGCTGTAAGCGCCAGCCATTTCCACAGGAGAGGTCCCGTATTTTAACCCCCCTAAGGCTAAGCCATAATATTGATCAGATTTCGTTAAATCAAGTCCAAATTCTTCTACTTTATTATATCCTTTATTTATACCAAGTTCATGTAACAACCAAACAGCTGGTAAATTCAAGCTTTGTGCGACTGCTTGATACATCGGAACTTCACCTTCATACTCACCATTGAAGTTTTTCGCGTCATAGTAATCTTGGGGTTCATCTTTTAACGTGCTATCTGGCATATAGCCTGCTTCAAGCGCGGGGGCATAAACACTTAAGGGCTTAATCGTTGAACCCGGCGAACGTTTCATATCGGTCGCAAAATTAAACCCTCTAAAGGTGTGTTCCCCGCGTCGTCCTACCATAGCCTGTATACCACCCGTATTGGGATCAATAGCCACTGAACCTGATTGAACCATCGTGCCATCTTCGGCATCGCTAGGAAAATACCCGTTATTATCATACACGTCTTGCATTCCATTTTGAAAATTCATATCAAGTGCCGTATAAACTTTATAGCCACGTTTCATTAAATCCTCAGCTTTAATATCATATTTTTCTTCTGCTTCTTCAACAACCGCGTCAAAATAATAAGGATATTGGTAACCTTCGTCGTCTTGTTGATAAGTATCATTGACCAGATCACTAATAGCAACTTGTTCTTCTTGCTGCGCTTCTTCTTCAGATAGTTCATCGTTATCTACCATTAGTTGTAAAACTGTGTCGCGTCGATTTGTCGCATTTTCCGGGTTATCGATCGGATTATATAGTGAAGGTCCTTGCAACATTCCTGCAATGGTTGCCGATTCTCCTGCTGTCAGGTCGGCCGCGTCAACGCCAAAATATTTATGCGCCGCGTCTTGTACGCCCCAAACACCGTTACCAAAATAGGAATTATTTAAATACATCGACATGATTTCATCTTTGCTATAATTTTTTTCAATTTCAATAGCTAAAAATAACTCTTTGGCTTTACGATTAAAAGTTTGATCCAACGACAGATAAGCATTTTTGGCTAATTGCTGTGTGATGGTACTTCCTCCACCACCTGTTGTATTCCTTCTAATAATCATTCGCATCCCTGCGCGAGCAATTCCTTTAATGTCAAAACCATGATGCTGATAAAAATTACGATCCTCAGTTGAAACCACCGCATCCACTACATAAGGTGACATATCTTCTACTTCAAGATAGGTCCCTTTTTGTGAGGAAACACTCCCTGCTTCATTGTCATCTTTATCATAAATAACCGTCTCTTCTTGTAAACCTGCTTTTAATTCTTGGACTTTAGTAGTTTTAGCTATATAAAAAAGATAAATGCTCATTACTAAAATAACAACTAAACCAAGTAACAGTATTATTTTATTGACATGATATTTTTTCCAAACTCGCTTGCGCCAGTGATGAAACTGTACGAGGTATGGTTTCAGCCATGCCCAAAACGACGATAAATATTTTTTTATCGTACTTAAAAAGCGCTGAAAATCCATTACTTTTCCCTCCTGGTAATAAGTGTAGCATAATTCTTTTCTTGGCCCCATACTGCTTACGTTGTATTTTTACTTAGAAATCCCATATATTTTATCATTTATCCTACAGAATTTGCTTACTTTTTTATTAAAAAAGCATTAAACATGATACAATGATGAATTGGAAAGGAAGATTCTTATGGAATATTCAATCACTTTACCTGCTTTTCAAAAAACAATGACCCTGCGAGAACTATTAGAAAATGAATGGCTCGTCCCGCGAAAAGTGCGTCATTTTTTACGAATTCGTAAAAATGTTTGGCGCAATCATCAACCACTAAAATTCCATGAATTTGTATACGCAAATGATGTCATTACGCTACGTTTAGAAGAAGAGGATTATAACTATCACAATGTCACAGCCGGTTTAAAAGAAAACATTACAGTTTTATTTGAAGATGAACATTTAGTGATCGTAAACAAGCCGGTTGGTATAAAAACACACCCCAACCAACCTGAAGAAACAGGCACTCTCTTAAATGATTTAACTGCTTATTTAGCTGAGCAAAATACTCGGCCTTATGTCGTTCATCGTTTGGATAAAGAAACTTCAGGAGCTATTCTATTTGCCAAAAACCCACTCGTTCTCCCCATTTTAGGAAGACTTCTAGAAGAAAAGAAAATTTACCGACGTTATCAAGCAATTGTCTGGGGCAAACTAACACAGGATTGTACCATCGATAAAAAAATTGGGCGCAACCGTCATGATCGTCGTAAACGAGTGATCGATGAACGCCATGGAAAGACTGCTTTCACTCAGGTAAAAGTTCATCAAACGCATAAAAAAACAAGTGAAGTTTATTGTACGCTTACAACAGGTAGGACCCATCAGATACGAGTCCATTTAGCAAGTATCGGACATCCTATTGTAGGTGATCCCTTATACCAAGATAAGAAAGGAAGACGTTTAGCCTTACATGCTTATGAAATGAACTTATTTCATCCATTTACCCAAGAGCAGATTCAAGTAACAGCTCAACCAGGCCTTTGGTAAAAATAAACTTATTTCTTTTCCAATAGAGCAATTTCTTCCTCCGTTAATTCACGATAACTTCCCAAATCTAGCTGTTCATCAAGATATAAATGCCCCATACGGATACGCTGCAAGTACGTAACTTCTTTACCTACGGCATGAACCATACGTTTTACTTGATGAAATTTTCCTTCTTGCAGTACTAACCGAATCGTTGATTCATTGTTTGTTTCGTCTACTTGATCAATCTTAAGCTCTGCTGGCAAACAAATTTCATCGCCATCGATTTTCATCCCACTAGCAAACCGCTCCACGTCTTCTTGCGTCATAACACCCTCAACTGTTGCTAGGTACTCTTTTTCTACGTGCTTTTTAGGTGAAAGAAGCCGATGAGAAAGAGCGCCGTCATTGGTAATAATAAGTAGCCCTTCTGTATCTTTATCCAAACGCCCCACAGGAAAAAGGTCATCACGAAAGTCTTGATCAGAAAAAATATCTAAAGTCGTCGCTTCAAAATTATCAACCGTGGCGCTAATGACACCTGCGGGTTTATTAAGTATATAATAAAAATACTTTTGATAAACGATCTCTTCCCCATCAAGAGCCACTTGATCCTCCTGCTCATTAACATGAAATTTATCAGAAGCTTCTACTTTACCATTAACGGTGACTCGATTACTTTTGATTAATTGTTTCACTTCTTTTCTAGAACCCAAATCCATATCTGCTAAATATTTATCTAAACGCAAAATTTTCCTCCTTTTAAAAGAAAGTTCGAAAACCAAGACGATTTTCGAACTGATTTATTTTATTTTATTTTTAATTTGGTACGCAACAAACCTACTCTTGACCCCAAAAGCTTATCAGCTAAACGGACTTTTAATGTCATGTAAAGATAAGCGAGCACACCAACGATTGCAACGATAACGATCAAAATAAAGGATTGAGCTTTTCTTTCTTGAGTGAATAACATACCGAAAATTCCGCGCGCAGCCCCCGCGAAAATGAGCATAACCATAGACAAAAAGAAAACCAAGACGATTCGTCGACAAGTTAAGCCAATATCAAACCCAGTCTTTTTATGCAACTTGCGCAAATTCAGATAACAGGTCACGCCAAATCCGAGCATAGTCGAAATTACTGGTCCATAAGATTCTAAAAGATAGATACTTACGGTCTGTGTCAAAAACTTAACGGCTAATCCAATAGCAAAGTAAAGCACCGCCGAAGGATTCTCATAAATCCCTTGTAACATACTTGAAGTCAACATAAATAGACCTAACAGTAAGCCAGAAAAACTAACCGCGATCAGTAGATTTGCCCCCAAACGATTAGGCTGGTAAAACAAAGTGTTTAATGGGTAGGCCAACAACATCATGCCAAATGTCGAAGGAAACATGACAAAAGTATATAACTGCAAATTATTACTAACTAACTTTGCTAAAGCCGGACGGTCTTTTTTGGCAAAAGCTTCGGTAACTAGCGGTAGTCCCACGGTAGCCAAAGAAGTAGCTAGCCCAATTACAACCATAACTAATTTATCAGGGTTACTACTAAATAAAGCAAATAATGATTGTAACTGCTGATTAGAATATTCAGTAAAACGCGTCATAGTACTGATAAACGTGTATTGATCGACCATTTTGTAAATGGTAATACCAGAACCAACGATGATAAATGGTACAGCCTCTCGGACTGTTTGCAACAACAATCTGGTGGTATTAACTTTCACATTATTCGAGCTCATATCAGCTAAGACATTAAGTCTACTTTTTTCTTTTTTATAATAGTAAAGCAGCACTGCAATACTAGCTAATGCTCCAATAAAGGCAGCAAATGTTGAATGGGTAACTGCGGCAACGTAATCACCGCTACCTAAGCGCATAATAACAAAAGTAGCCAACAACATATAGCCAACGCGGGCTACTTGCTCAACTAATTGAGAAATGGCGTAAGGCGCCACATTTTGCAAGCCTTGAAAGTATCCGCGAATGACACTCATTAATGGAATAACCAGAATGGCTGCACTTAACGAACGCATCGAAGGAATTAAGTCTGCGCCGCCTCCAGCATGTTTTGCTAGTGCTGGTGCCGCAAAATACATAATTAGCGCAAAAACTGCACCTAATCCTAACATCAACTGCATCGCTCGCATAAAAAGCTTTTGACTGGCTCTGTATTCATTTATCGAGTTATAGTAAGAAACTTGCTTGGCGATGGCCGAAGGAAGTCCTGCAGTTGAGATCATTAAAAATAAGGCATAAATATTGTAACTCATACCAAACAACGCATTTGCTGGTAAATAATCATCGCCCAGCCAATAGATCCATGGCAAAAGATAAATGACACCTAAAAGGCGTGAACCGATGTTTCCAATCGTCATCCAGGCAGAGCCGCGAGCCATCTTATCTTCATTTGTTAACTCTGGTTTTTCGGGGTCTCTATTATTTATCATGGTCACCTTCTCCAACTTTTCTTATACATAATTCCTATTTTAATTCGAAACAACAGCTAGCGCAAACTATTTTTAAAAACATCTGCTTTCGTTAGAAAATTTTATTAAAAATATCCGTTTTTCTTCTCCTATGCTATAATGGTTGGGAAGTTTTTACCAGAAAGCAAGGTGGACATTTATGTATTCAATAACTCTTAAAGAACTCTGCCAACTTTTAGCAGAAAAAAATTTATTAAAAGAATCTGTTGATAAAAATAAACTAACCGATCAACACTTTACTTATCTTTCTTATGATTCGCGTGATTTAGCAGAACATACGCTATTTTTTTGTAAGGGAATTAACTTTAAAGAAGCTTCATTGCAAGATGCCATTCATAAAGGCGTTGAAGTTTATGTTGCTGAAACAAAATACAATACGACAGCCCAAGCGGTAATCGTCACTGATATTCGTAAAGCAATGGCCATTGTTGCCCAACATTTTTACCACAATCCGCAAGATAAATTATATAAAATTGGGATTACCGGTACGAAAGGAAAGACAACGACAGCATATTTTATAAAAAAAATATTAGATGATGCTTTTGATA
>JAKDZT010000324.1 GCA_030462125.1 Tetragenococcus sp. | reverse complement strand
AGATCCTGCCAAGGTTTAAACGGACCTTGGAAAAATTTAGAAATCATTCAGGTACCTAATTCTACCTTCTTTGAAAAAATTTCGTTCTTAGTAACGATCCATTACATACATTTTTTTGGATTTCGTACATTTTAACCTAAATGAAGTAATATTGATACTTAGATATTTATTTGTAACAAGTTCAAAACTATAATCGGTTTTAATAGTAGCTTTCACATTGAATTTGTTTCTAGTTTTTTAGGAAATTCGGAGTCTGTTTTTAAATCAGGCTGGCAATAAAATTAATTGTTATTCTTCAAATGGAAAACGATAATCCGTTAATCCTGCTTCATCGCGAATGGCCATCAATTCTTTTTGCACAGGTTCATTGACTGGCAAACCAGTTTTTTTACGTTCTTGCCAAACGAGATATTCTTTTTCCCCAGGTGTATAGATCCGTTCTGCATCAGGTGCTTTTTCAGCTGCACGAAGCTCACGTAAAATATCTCCAGCGGTTTTTTTAAAGCTTTCTAAGCCCATAAAGGCTTCTGTATCAATAGCAATAAAGAAATGACCAAGATGATACTTTGTTTTTTCGCCTTCTTCGCCCATACCAGATAGCATGCTCAAAAAGTTTCCTTGTTGTAAAGCAGCCGAAAGAACTTCAACGATCGTAGCATAACCATAGCCTTTATAGCCAGAAAGTTTTTCGCCAATACCGCCTAGTGGCGCCAAAGCAGCTTCTCCTGTTTGTAAAGCTTGTAGAATTTCTGGTGAGTCCGTCATTGCTGAACCATCGCGTCCAATGACCGCACCAGCTGGCGTGTCTGTTCCTTGTCGTTCATATAATTCAATTTTTCCTCGTTGGATAATCGAAGTAGCACAGTCTAATGAAAATGGAAATTCTTCGTCTGTTGGGAAACTGACTGTTAAAGGGTTGGTACCTAATTTATTTTCCACACTAAAAGTAGGGGCGATCGATGGTCGTGCGTTTGTTCCGGACATGCCAATACAGCCAGCTTCTGCGGCCATATCTGTATAATAACCGGCAATACCGTAATGTGTTGAATTCCTTGCTGCTACCATGCCCATACCATATTTTTTCGCTTTGTCGATTGCCATTTGCATGGCTTGATGACCAATCACTTGGCCCATCCCATCATTTCCATCCACGACAGCAGTCGTAGGCGTTTCACGTACAATGTCAAACTTTGTCACTGGATTTTGGATACCAGCTTTGATCCGATCAATATAAATGGGTTTAAAGCGGTTGACACCATGACTTTCAATTCCTTTTTTATCCGCTTGCAATAAAATATCTGTACAAATTTTCGCATCTTCTTGAGGGATACCATAAGCAGCGAAAGCTTTTTCAACAAAATCAGTCAAAAAATCCCATTCTACAAAATTTGTCATACTAAATTCCTCCTTGATTATTTTTGTGATGACTTAAACAATTAATAACGAAAGTAAGCGCTTGCTTTATTCACTTATAGTTTAGCATAGAGCAGTAACTGACTCAAATGAGTTTGGAGAAGAATGTGTGTAAGCGTAAAATTATTGAGGCTCACTAAAGGACGGACAATAATATTAGAGATCGTTACTTATGGCTACTGTCAGGGTTAATGGAAAAATTTGTCATTCATGGGGAGTCTTTCAGGAATACAGTCTCTATCTTTGGTTTTTCAGGGAGTAAACCAGAGAAACATTACCCATGTTTTTGAAGATGGGAAGCATAACTGTTGGGAGCTTCAAAAAAGAAGGTCATCGTTTGGATAGCTGGAAGTATCATCATTTGGTCTATTATTGCCGCAGTCCTTTCATTTGTTAGTGCAGATTTTATCTATTCGTTCATAGGAACAGATAGTTTTCTTAGTAACTGGTTCAACCTGAATGTATAGGAAAGGGGGGTAATAAAACAAGTTTTTGAAAAGGTTTGATGTTAATGGATTTTGAAAAAAGCTGGTACTTAATGTTTTGCCTAAGTGCATTAAGTGTCGGCTTCTTTTTTTATTATATGTGGTCTTGGCGTTCTGGGAGATATGGCTCACTCTTCTTCGAGTTCAATATTTAAATCCTCCACGTCTTCAAAAACACTTTC
>JAKDZT010000323.1 GCA_030462125.1 Tetragenococcus sp. | reverse complement strand
GACAAGTTTTTTATTCGAGCTTCATTTTAATTTTTAAGAAAAAAAGGTATAATACACAAGAATATGAAAAAGGAGATGGCTGTAAGGTGTGTTTAAAAAATGGTGAACGTATCGACCAACTTTATGCCGAAGATGTTAAGATTATTCAAAGCTCAAAGGTCTTTTCTTTTTCACTAGACGCGGTATTATTAGCCAATTTTCCCAAGGTTCCAAAAAAGGGAATCATTGTTGATTTATGTGCCGGCAATGGTGCCGTAGGTTTATTTGTGGCTAAAAAAACAAGGGGCAAGATTTACGAAATTGAGATTCAAGAAAGATTAGCAGATATGGCGCAACGCAGCGTTCAATTAAATCATTTAGAAAATCAAATCGACGTTTCGCCTATGGACCTTAAAGATAGTTTATCCAAACTTTCTAGTGATTCATGTGATTTGGTCCTTTGCAATCCACCTTATTTTAAAAATCTACCTACAAACCACAAAAATCCAAATCCTTATTACGCCGCAGCACGTCATGAAATCCATACCGATTTAGATGAAGTTTTGTTTACTTCTTCTAAGCTATTAAAAATGAATGGTCATTTTGCTATGGTTCACCGACCCGAGCGTTTTTTAGAAGTTATTGACCTGATGCAAAAAAATCGCTTAGCACCTAAACGAGTCCAATTTGTATATCCCAAGGCAGGTAAGGATGCCAACATTTTATTAATTGAAGGAATCAAAGATGGGAAAACAGATGGCTTCAAAGTACTCCCACCCATGTTTACCTACGATTCTTCTGGCAACTATTCCCTAGAAACGCGTAGGTTACTCTATGGAGAATAAGAAGCAATATTTTTATGTGCTGCTTTGTAAAGACAACAGTTTTTATGGCGGATATACAACAGATCTTACACGGCGTTTAAAAGAACATAATCAAGGAATCGGCGCCAAATACACACACCCTAAAAGTCGCCGGCCCCTTGATATCGTCCACGCTGAAGTTTTTGATACTAGAAGCCAAGCGACGCAAGCTGAAGCTTTTTTTAAGAAGTTATCACGTGCAGAAAAAGAGAATTATTTACGATTGCATCAAGATAAAAATGTCTGGCACAAAATGCTTTAATTAGCACAAGTGTCAGCTTTTTTATAATAGGGTTCCAAACGTTAGCCCTATAAAAGCCGCGATAATCCCAAAAATATAAGAAGCAGCTGTGTAAACAAAAAAATGTTTATAGTTTTTCATTCTTAATAGCTCTATATTTTCTACATTAAAGGTCGAAAAAGTAGTAAAAGAACCCATAAAACCAGTCCCAATTAGAAGAGAAAATGTAGTTCCAAGACTCAAGCCTGTAACAAATCCCAATAACAAAGAACCGAGCATATTTACAATAAAAGTAGCCAGCGGAAAAGTGTAGCGCCACTCTTTTTTGATCCGATTCGTAGAAAGTACACGAGCAAGTACACCAAATGCTGCGCCAACAGCCACCAAAAGAAAATTATTAATCATTTTTTCCTCCAAGTTAGCAAACCTTCACTACTTTTATAGCCCAATACACAAGCAAACAAACCACCGAGAAGACTAGCAAGTATATAAACTATAGCACTCAAATAATTACTATCTTGAATGAGCGTGGTCGATTCTAAAGCAAATGTTGAAAAAGTAGTAAAAGAACCAACTAACCCAGTGCCTATTGCCGAAGCAACTGTATTCGCTAAATAGGGAAGCTGAGTTAATAAACTGCTAATAAAAGCGAGTAAAAAACAACCTAATAAATTGACCATTAATGTAGCTAGCGGAAACTGGTCTATACTAATTAGTAACCCTAAAGCATACCTCAAACTTGCCCCAACAATTCCAAATACTACAAGTAAACAATAATACATAAGAAACCTCCAACAAAAAAAGCCTATTGTATGTAAGCGTTTGTCTAGCAATTTGCTAAATAAACGTTTATATACAATAGGCACCATTAACCATTCCTGGTAGTTATAGGGAGTACCATCCCTTTTTTTAGATACTAGCATGTTTATCAATTAACTTCAATCTAAATTAGTTTGAATTTACCCATTTTACGTAAAAGATCGTGCAATCTATGTTATTTTATTGGT
>JAKDZT010000322.1 GCA_030462125.1 Tetragenococcus sp. | reverse complement strand
TATAGGTTTGGTTGTAAGCCGAACTGGTTTCTCACATGCTTTAACTGCTGTTCAGTAAGTAATACAACCGCTGAGTAGCAAGAAGTATCACTTAACAATTCTCCATTAAATTTGTTAATTTCTGCTCCAAAGTCATAGGGGGCTTTCAAATGACTACTATGGATTATAGCAATAGATTTAAATTTATCACTGGAATATTTATTATCTATAATAGCTTTATCAAGAGCCCTATCTTCAACAAAAAATACACTGTTGGTGTATTCCGATTTCAATGTTGCAAGCCAGTACTCTGCCATATCTATCTCACTAGAAAAAAATTTATGAATATTTTCGTTTTTATCATAGGCTATACACTGCCTTACTTTAAATGTCTCTCTATCATAATCTATACAAAGGTAGATCCTTTGACTATCCGTATAATAGACTTTTCTAATAGGTTTTTTATTCAAAGCATTCAAATAAGTAACCATTTTTAAATTCCCATAACAATCATAAGTCTCTCTTCGTATCTTTCTTTTTTCACTAATGAAAAAATCTTTATATACACAAGTTTCCTCTTCATCCAATTGTACGTAACAAATTTGAATATTATTGCTGTAAACTTTATACGCATTTTTGCTAGTAATATATTCATAAGAATACTCTGGATTTTTTATATATACAGCTTTTTGATTTGTTTTGTTAATGTATATTTTTTCTTCAGCAAAAAACTCATACATATTTAAAAAAGTAATTGTTGATGGAATATCTCTTTTTTCCCTCACGGTATCATATATTTTTCCGTAATCTCTTTTAAAATTAAATGTTAAAATAAATGATTCCTCAGATACATCTAATAACATTTTCGCTCTTGTAAAAGTTGCTTGTGTTCTGCCACCTGAGTCTTCGCTAAATGAATTTGCTAAATAAAATAAGTTTCTGCTTTTTTTCATTCTTAGTCTCCTAATTTATATTCTGGGATATGCATAATTTAATACTAATTTTTAGGTTAAAACTTTATTTTTCCAATTAAGCAATTTTCTTCTAACTCCATAAGGAATAAGATGGCTAAATTTAAGCTTC
Source organism: Tetragenococcus sp. (assembly GCA_030462125.1). Classification (GTDB taxonomy): domain Bacteria; phylum Bacillota; class Bacilli; order Lactobacillales; family Enterococcaceae; genus Tetragenococcus. Next base: position 1,035 of record JAKDZT010000322.1, on the reverse strand, counting down.
GGTATTTTTAATGAGTCACTAATGAGCCAATCTTTATTTTCTTCTATAGCTTCATAAATACGTTCTGAATTATGATGGTCCATAAAAGTGAAGTAGTCATTTCGCATTTCTGCATATTCATTTTTTTCAGTAAACCCATTGCGAATATAGTATTCAATAATATTTATCAAATCTGAAGTTCCATAAGCAACGTCCCCAAATAAGTCTGTATCAAAATCCATATATGACCCTTCGTACTCTAAATATTTATCTTTATCAAAATGGAAAAATACACATGGCTTTTGTAAATAGAACATTTCCCATATAACACTTGAATAATCAGATATCATTAGTGAACTTTTCATGATCATCTCATCTATTGGAGCTTCTAAAAAACCAAATTTTTCTATATTGGGAGAACTACTATCAAATAAATCAATATAATCACGAAATTTAGGGTGTAAAAAGAATTTGACCTTTACATTATACTCATCTAATAATGCATGAAGTTTCTTTGAGGAAAGAAATTCATTATAACTTTTAAAGTATTCACTTTCTTTGAACTTGTCTTTTTCCATTCCGTCCATCCAAGTTCGCCACGTGGGCATTAAGAAAATTTGTCTATAAGGAATTTCATCTGTTTTATCTATTAACCCATCCCATCTTGCCAGGCCAGTAGTAACAACTTCTGTTTCATCATAGCCCCAATCTTCAACTATCATTTGCTTTTCAAACTCAGATGGAGCAATTACCATATCAAAAACATCTCTCTTTTTATGGAAATCAGGAACTCTTTTCAGTCCATTTACTCCATGTTGGAGATAAACCAATTTTTTATTTGTAAGAGCTCTTGCAAGTTTACTTTTCTTAAGTTTTAAATTATAACTATTACGCTTTGTATCTGAAGAGACTAGCAACTTTGCAGCAAACATATAGACAAAATATTTAAAAGACATAAAATAGATAACTTTATCTTTTTTATCGACTAGGTTTCTCATTTCAGGCGAATCTGGTTGGATAATATAATAAAATTCATCATGTTTTTTATTTTTATAA
>JAKDZT010000065.1 GCA_030462125.1 Tetragenococcus sp. | reverse complement strand
ATTATGAGGTAGAACAAGTAGAAGGTATACCAATTATTTATATTGTGGATTGGTTGTTAGGAGGTTGACGTAAAAAGTTAAGTTGATGGTAAATTCAAAATCCTATTTTTTGCGTCTGCTTCGTATTCTTAGTATAATAATCATGTTTTGGACGAGATTGTTTAAAAGTTAGTCGAAATACATAGGAGATAGGAGCATTCATAATGACGAAGAATTTTTGGGCGGAGTTACCTAAGCCTTTTTTTGTTTTAGCGCCTATGGAGGATGTGACGGATGTCGTTTTCCGCCATGTGATAAAAACAGCGGGCGCACCGGATGTCTATTTTACTGAATTTACTAATTCAGATAGTTATTGTCATCCAGACGCTAGACAAAGTGTACGCGGTCGTTTAACTTTTACCCCAGACGAACAGCCGATCGTAGCTCACATTTGGGGAGATAATCCTGAGCATTACCGTGAAATGAGTCGAGGATTAGCCGAAATGGGTTTTAGCGGCGTTGATATTAACATGGGTTGTCCCGTTCGTAATGTCGTCAAACGCGGCAAAGGAAGCGGGCTGATCTTGCGGCCAGAAGTGGCTACAGAATTAATTGATGCCGCTAAAACAGGCGGCTTGCCTGTCAGTGTCAAAACACGGATTGGCTATGAGTCAATGGCAGAGATGGAAGAGTGGATTACTCATCTATTAAAACAAGATATTGTGAATTTGTCGGTTCATTTACGGACACGCAAAGAAATGAGTAAACCTGATGCCCACTGGGATATGATTCCACGAATTGTAGCGATTCGCGATCGTATCGCACCACAAACTCTGATTACGATCAATGGGGATATTCCTGACCGGCAAACAGGGCTAGAACTAGCAGAAGAATACGGCGTCGATGGGATTATGATCGGGCGCGGCGTTTTTAATAACCCTTTTGCTTTTGAAAAAGAACCTAAAGAACATAGTGTGCAGGAATACATTGATTTGTTTCGACTGCAGCTTGACCTGCAAGATGACTATAGCGAATCGGTACCCCGTCCGGTTGCTGGCTTGCGTCGTTTCTTTAAGATTTACGTTAAAGGTTTTCCCGGCGCTAGCGACTTGCGAGCGGAATTGATGGAGGCGGAAACGACCGACGAAATCCGGGAAATGTTAGCTGGCTTTTTCCAAGATACCGCAATGAAATAGCAAGGTTGAGGCACTTCCGTTTGGAGGTGTCTTTTTTTGTTTTTAATAACGGATAAAGAAATGAAGAACTCTTATTCGAAAATCCGATACCGTATAATAAACAACTATTTTATACCTTCAATATCTCTATTTTTGGTTGTTCAATTTAACAATATGGTCACTTTTTATTGATTCTGGAGTTGAGATGGAAGACCAATACCAATGTACTTGAATGTAGCGTTATTTGACAGATCACTTAATATATTGGTAAGCTAACCACGAAAACCTGAAAGCGATGCCAAAAAGAGTGACGCTTCTAATTTCAATACGGATTATACTATTTTAATGAGGTGAAAAAATGAAAACACGCGCTGCTGTATTACACGAAATGGGGATGCCAGCTCCCTATGCTGAAAGTAAACCGTTAAAAATCGAAACACTAGAATTGGATGAGCCAGAACATGAAGAAGTATTGATTAAGATAAAAGCCGTCGGGTTATGCCACTCAGATCTCTCGGTTATTAACGGCAGTCGACCGCGACCTATGCCGATGGCTTTGGGACATGAGGCCACTGGCGAAATCATAAAAGTCGGTACTAATGTCACCGATTTCCAAAAGGGCGATCATGTTGTCTGTACCTTCATTCCGAGCTGTGGAAAATGTATTCCATGCAAAGAAGGACGTCCGGCGCTTTGCGAACGTGGGGCCCAATCGAATGAGAAGGGAGAAATGCTTGCCGGTGGTCGGCGATTGCACTCCTCAGAAGGAGCTATTAATCATCATATAGGCGTATCCGGATTTTCCGAGTACGCGGTCGTCTCCACTCATTCTATCGTTAAAGTCGATTCGGAGGTTCCTTTTGAACAGATTGCTCTTTTCGGATGTGCCGTTATTACCGGTGTCGGTGCTGTCGTTAATACTACACAGGTAAAACCCGGTAGTAGTGTAGCTATTGTCGGTCTTGGTGGTATCGGATTGAGCGCGGTAATGGGCGCTAAACTGGCGGGCGCTCGTAAAATTATCGCTCTTGATATTAATCCTGATAAATTCGAGATCGCAAAAGAATTAGGGGCGACCGAAGTGTATGACTCATCGCAATCGGATGTCATCGATCAGGTAAAAGAACATACTAACGGAGGCGCAGATTATGTGTTTGAAACAGCTGGGGCGGTCCCAGCCATGAAAGTGGCCTATGGTATTACCAAACGCGGGGGGACGACTACCACCACAGGACTTCCCGACCCTAAGCAAGAATTTTCATTTCCGCAAGTCACGCTCGCCGCAGAAGAACGGACAGTAAAAGGCTCGTATGTTGGTAGCTGTGTGCCACCACGCGACATCCCACATTTTGTCGAATTGTTTAAACAAGGAAGCCTGCCCGTGAACCGTTTATTATCGGATACGATCAGTTTAGACGAGATAAATGATGGGTTTGACAAGCTTGCCAACGGAGAAGTCAACCGACTTGTTGTAAAAATGGATTGATTCAATAGAGAGTCATGATTACTTAAACGTCCTGTAGGAGTTTATGCTCTAAGCAGGACGTTTTTAATTATTGAGGAGTGAAACAGTAAAACTTTACTCAATCGATAAATAATGAGTAAGGCAAAAGCAAAACGTTACTCAAAATTATCAAATTGAGGAAGGAAATAGCCAAACGTTACTCAAAATTATCAAATTGAGGAAGGAAATAGCCAAACGTTCTCCAATAACGTTAGGAAAGTAAGAGTTTTGGACGATAATACAGAATATTGAAGAAAGAAATGAGAATAGGCTACTCAATAATGGAATAACGAGTAAGAGATCAGCCAAGCCTTCCTCAATTTTCAAATAATGAGTAGAGAAACTTTAAAGTTTTCCTCAAAAAAGCACAACCTTCAGGACATTTCCTAAAGGTTGTGCTCATTTTTTTAATCAAATCATTTTCGAATTTTTTAAAAGAGAACTATTCGTTGCTGTGATCTGATTTATCTTTTTCAGAATCAATTTTTTGATCTGCTCTGTCTAATTGTCTTTTAGCAAAGTCGCGTCCACCAATACCAAATGCAATGGCAAAGGCAACAGCTGCGGCACCTAGAATCAATACAAATGCTTGTTGTACAATAGCAGTTGCAAAGTCTAATTGTTCTAATGCCATGAATATACCAAAGATAATTAGGGCAAATTTAAAGATTGCACCGGCTAAGCCACTTTTTGTAGCTTTGCTAATCGCATTACCAACAAAGTCGCCACCAACAAATACGGCAACTAAAATAATTGCTGCAATAATTAAGTTAGGAATATAAGCGATGATTGCGGAACCTACCATATTTAGAATATCTAATTGTAGTGCGTTCAACGCTTCAACAAAGAATAACAAACCTACAACAAAAGAAACGATTTGGCCAGATAATTTCGCTAAGTCAAATGACATGTTCGTATTATCTTCAATCGTTTTTGAGTATTTGTTAAGCCCAGTTCCTTTTAGTAAGTCTCCTACAACTTGACCGGAGAATTTTGCAAGAACTAAACCAACGCCAAGTAATATTGCAGCTACAACAATATGTGGAATAGCAGCTAAGATCGTATTCAGAACTGAACTGATTGGTTCAGCAATTGTGTCGATGTTTAATGTTTCTAGAGCAATCAACGCAATTGGAATAATAACTAAGAAATAAACAATGCCGCCTAAAGCAGAAGCTAATGTATCTTTCTTTTCTTCAACTTCTTGGTCGTCTTCATTTGTACCTAAGAATTTAGCTACATATGAGTCAATATTGGCTGCTACTGATAAGTTGTAAACAACGCTTCGTACAAAACGTGCAACAACAGTACCAATAACTAAAATAATGATAGCTCCAAAGATATTAGGCAAGTAAGCCAGCGCTGTGTCTAACATTGTTTGGATCGGACGTCCGATTGCAGGTACACCGAAACTTTCAAATATACCCGGCAAGAAGACTAGCCAAACGATGTAATAAACAACTTTTGCTAAGCTATCAACAGCCGAATTAGCACTTTCTTCTGATTTTGCCATTCCCCATTTTGTGAGTAAGCGACTAAAACCAACTTTTTTAAGTCCTTTAGCTAAAATGTTTTTCAAGATAGAAGCAACAATCCATGCGACTATCAGTAATACAATCCCAGCAACAATTGCTGGAAGCGATGCTAGTAAATTGTCTAAAGCAGTAATACCAGTATCCATTTTTCCACTCCTTTTAAAAAAATATTATCTGTTGCTTATTATAATAATAACGTATCAGGAGCAAATGCTCAAATTTTTTGAATTTTTTTAGCACGATGATAGTTTTCTAATTCGTCTTTAACCCCATGATCGCAAGTTTTAGTAGAAATTCAAAATTAATCGAAAAATTTGTGGTTCGGAAAAAGAAATGAAGGTTTTTTGCGTATATATTACTAGGAGGGGCTATAAAATTTCCAAGCAATCATAGTTATTTTTAACTTCATTTAAAAAAAGAACCGTTAGTATATCTTTTTTTACGTTATTGGTTTATTATTTAAACAAAGTTAGCGGTTGTTTTCTACTAATTATATTTTTGAATGAGGTGAAAGTAATGACAAGTACTTTAGAAAAAGTGAGGTATTTAAATACTGTTTTTAAACTAGAAGACTTAATTCATATAGACCAAAGCGTTGACAGTGCGAAAAGAACGATAGCCACAGCCTTAAAAAAGGGTTACATATCAAGAGTTAAACGTAATCTTTATGCTGTAAATGACATTCTCATCGGAGAACCTTACGCAAATAAATTTCAAATTGCAACTAAGCTAGCAGACGATGCAGTTGTATCACACATGTCTGCTTTTCAGTATTTCGGTTATTATAATCAAGTGAGCTATGATATATATGTGACTTCTCAAAAAAATATTCGAAAAATTTACTTTGATGGGAATAGCTTCATTCCTTTAAAGCCACGTATACAAAAACATGAAATTGGTATTCATAAGAATGTTTGGGACTCAGTGCAAGTAACCGATTTGGAAAGAACGGTATTAGATAGTATATATGATATGGGTAAAATTGCCGACGTAGAAGAAATTATAGAGGTATTGGGTATGTTACCAAAACTTAACGAAAATCATTTCATTTCATATTTAGTATATTATTCCAATAAAAGCTTTATCCATCGCTTAGGTTATTTGTTATCTAATTTTTCTTCCCAAGTCTTTTCAGAAAGTTTTTTTTCTATCTTAAAAGGGAAATTAAGCACGAGCAGTAGGTATTTATTACCAAAATCGGAACGTCAAAACGGGGATTCAATTTATGACGCTGAATGGAGGTTGTACGTTCCATCGACGATTTTCAAGTATAAAGAAAGGGAAGGACAGAAGTAGATGAATATTGATAAGGTGACACTAGGAAGGAAAGCCAGAGATTTAGGCTTTGTGAGAGATACTCTTGAAAAAGTTATTAGATTAACGGAAATTTTAAAAGGATTTAGCGAAGATGAATTTCTGGACCAACATTTTATACTAAAGTGTGGGACAGCTATAAATCTCACTGTGTTTGAGCTGACACGTTTATCAGTAGATATTGACATAGACTTCACTCCTAATTTATCGAAAGACGATACGAAGAAAATGAGAACGTTAGCAAATGAAAAAATAAATCATTTAATGGAATTACAAGGTTATACTTTAGTAGTTACTAAATCTAAATTCACTTATTCACTAGCTTCTTATGTTTTTTCTTATCACAACGCCGGGGGATGAAGGATAATATCAAGTTAGAATTAAATTATTCTTTGCGTGAGCACTTGTTTCCTACAATAAAGGCTCAGATTACAACTTTTAACGGATTATTTGAGCCAATTAAAGTCCATAGTGTTCAACCCCTAGAACTTTTTGGCAGCAAACTGACCGCGCTAATGGGTCGCGCAGCTGCGCGTGATCTCTACGATAGTTGGCATATGGTACAAAACAAACTATTTGTAGATAAGAACTTGCAACAATTGAAAAAGTCGGTGGTTTTTTACAGCATTTTAAATAGTGATTCAAAAGCTGAACTTTTTAACATTGTGCATTTAAAAACGATTGATAAACGAAAAATCCATCGTGATTTACGTCCGGTAGTTTATACAAAAGAGAACATTCAAAGCGAAGACTTAGTAGCAACAGTTGCTCAATTTTTGCGAAAGCTGTTAATTTTAACTGAAGACGAGCACTTATTTGTTAACCAGTTTTATGATGAACATATATATAAACCAGAATTGTTATTTGAAGATAAAGATTTGGTTCGACGCCTGCAAAGTCATCCAATGATAATGTGGAAATTAAAGAAATAAGATAATAGAACGATCTTTATAAAAATGGACGTTAAAAGCCTGAGTTTTATATTAACGGCTCCATTTCTAATCATTTTTTGGTAAAAACATTTATTGGTTTTATTTGCACCTCGCTGCATTATATAATAAGCAGTATTGAAGAAAAATCGCCAGGAGGACACACGTTTTATTATGCGACTACAAAAACTAAAAACATATTTCCTACTGTTTAGAGTAACCCTTTCTATCAGTACTTTTACTTTTGGTGGAGGCTATATTGCTATTCCGATGATGCGAAAATATTTTGTTTATAAACTGGAATTAATCAGCGAACAAGACTTACTAGATATGGCCGCTATTGCTCAATCAACACCAGGTGCGATTGCCGTTAATATTGCGGTACTAGTTGGCTATCGCATTGCTGGACTTAAGGGAGCGATTATTAGCTGTGTTGGGACTGTCGTGCCGCCGTTGTTAATTATCTCATTGGTATCGCTTTTTTACCAAGCCTTTCGGGATAATCGTATGATTTCTGCCGTAATCCACGGTATGGAAGCAGGGGTTGCGGCGACCATTGTCGATATGGTGATCGACATGGGACAAGTTATTTTAAGAGAAAAGAACTGGCTACTTACTCTAATCCCTCCCTTTGTATTTATTGCGAATTTTATTTTTAATATTAATGTGCTTTTTATTATACTTACCTGCGCTATGTTATGTATTATCCAAACATTTATAAAAAGTAAAAAAGGAGGCGCTCTGAGTTGAATAAACTTGTTTTTACGTTATTTATAGTATTTTTACAGGTTGGTTTGTTGAGCATCGGCGGCGGTTATGCCATCATACCGTTAATCAAAGAACAAGTCGTTGACGTTTATCATTGGCTTACCATTCAAGAATATACAGATATCATTACAATTTCACAAATGACGCCAGGACCTTTGGTGGTGAGCACCGCCTCTTTTGTAGGTATGCGCATCGCTGGCGTGATTGGCGCTATCGCAGCTACTATAGGAAGTATTTTGTCAGGTTCCGTAATTTCTATCGCTTTGTACAAATTTTTTAAAAAGTATAAGAACATCGACAGTATCGCAAATGTTTTGAAGGGATTAACCGCTGGTTCTGTAGGATTGATTGCTTCTGCTGCAACGACCATTATTTTACTTGCCGTAGCGGGGACTTCATCGCTTGATGTTAGGAATTTCAACTTGGATATCATCGCTGTTGTTTTACTTTTTGTTTCGCTATTTGCTTTAAGGAAATATAAGTTAAATCCGATACTCGTTATGATTTTAACGGGCATTGTAGGGTTGGTTGTTTATTGAGAGGTTATAAATTCAAGAATTTATAAGGAAAACTCAAACGAAAAACTGCCTACCAAATAAAGTAGACAGTTTTTATCTTGCAAAGAGGAACCGCGTTTTTATAATAGTTTTTCTCCCAGGTGTTCAACTATTGATGAACATTTGCCTACATTTATTTGATCTCCTCGGTAAAGTAACTATATGGTAATTTGTAAGTAGGTGGGAAAAATTATTTCTACTGACTACAGTCAGTACTACAAGTCAGATAAGTTTTGAAAGAAATTAAGCAAACTATTAATACCAAGGCCAAGAGTAACGAGCGTGGCTATCCCGCCAAGAACATTTTGAAATACGTTGTTCTTATATTCCTGTAATAACTCTTTATTATTGGCAGCAATCATAATCAGAACAGCTACGATAGGTAAAAACAAACCACTTAATGCAGAGGCAAATACAATAAGCTGCGTGGGGTTGGTGCCAACAGCTGCAAATATCGAACCAAAAATAACGGCTGAGCCTCCTGTTACCCGTGCTTTCATACCATTTGCTTCCCAATTAAACAGCCTAGTCAAAACAGTTTTTAAAATGAGTGGTGTCGCAATGGCCGATGATAACCCAGCGGCTACAATACCTATGTTCCCAATGATTCTGGCATAGCTTCCTAACGTGGGTTCCAACATTTGAGAAAAGACAAGTGGCGTATCTACAACGGCCCCACTCCCGTATAAAACTGTTCCGCTGGTAATTATAATACAAAGTGAAATAATCGTTCCTATCCCAACGTTAAAATAAATATCGAAATTAGCATCAGCTAAATGCGCCGAACCTTGCCATTTTTCTGCAGTCGTTGTTGCATGCATTAATATGTTGATCCCAATTAAAGTGGTTCCGATCAACGCAATGATATTAACGCCTGAACCTTCGGGAATATTGGTCGGGATAAAGCCACTGAATACTTCAGTATAATTAGGTCCAACAAGTATCATGGTAAGTACAAAGATAAAGCCCATTAAACTAACAAAGAAAGTCATCAATTTTTCAAGCGTTTTAGCCGTCCCGACGGCAACAGCATAAAAAGCAGCTCCACCAAGAATAAGTGCTGAGAGCCATTGGGGCAAATTCGCTGCATCCGCTATCCCCAATGAGCCGCCGATAAGATTTCCAGCTTCCAGTCCAAAAGCTGTGGCAAATAAAGTAATCACAATAATACTTTTGATAATAATACCTGCCACTTTTTTATTGGAAAAACTTGCGGTTGCTGCCTCTGCTATATCATGGTTTGAAATAATGCCAATTCTTCCCGCCATTTCCATTAAAACAGTTAAAGCTACACCGGAAAAAAGTAGCGCCCATAACAAGGAATACTTAAAATTAACGCCAGCCAAAGTCGTTGTGGTAATCGTACCCGGTCCAACAAAGGCGCTGGTTACGATAGCTGCAGGACCCATGTTTTTTAATTTTTCTACTAAACTTTTCTTGTGCTCTTTCTTTTTACTCATCTTCAATCTCCCCCAAAAAACTTACATATCTAAATACCTAATTCTACCTTCTTTGAAAAAATTTCGTTCTTAGTAACGATCCATTACAT
>JAKDZT010000321.1 GCA_030462125.1 Tetragenococcus sp. | reverse complement strand
TGACCGTTATTGTTTGTGAATTAAAAGCAAAAAATCAGTAGAACCAGTCTTTTTTTCTTGTTTTTTTGTGAACAAAATAGGGAAAATTAAATAATTTTTTTTTCGTTGCGCTGAAGATAACATGTTATACTAGAAATACATGAATGTTAAAGGAGGAAGATTAGATGATCTATGTACCAAATGAAAATAATGACCCACGAGTTAATTTAGCGATTGAGAACTATTTGCTTGATGAAATGAAAACGGATGAGCCGATTCTTTTATTTTACATCAACGAACCTTCCATTATTGTGGGCCGTAATCAAAATACCTTTGAAGAAATCAACCAAGACTATGTGGATGAACATGGGATTCATGTGGTACGACGTCTTAGTGGAGGCGGCGCCGTTTACCATGATTTAGGGAATCTAAATTATAGTTTTATTACCCCAGATGATGGTAACTCGTTTAGAAACTTTGCGAGATTTACTGAGCCTGTCGTAAATGCGCTCCATGATATGGGTGTTGAAGGTGCCCAACTTAAAGGACGTAATGATTTAGTCATTGATGACATGAAGTTTTCTGGTAATGCGATGTATTCTACCAATGGCAGAATGTATGCCCACGGAACTTTGATGCTTGATAGTGATAAAAATGAAGTAACCAATGCTTTGAAAGTACGTAAAGATAAAATCGAATCCAAAGGTATTAAATCGATTCGCTCACGTGTGACAAATATTCGACCTTTCTTACCAAAAGAAAATCAAGACATGACTACTGAAGAATTCAGAGAAGAAATTTTGTTGAAAATCTTTGGCGTAGATTCTGTAGATGAAGTGAATACCTACGAGTTAACAGATGATGATTGGAAAAATATCCAAGAATATACGGATAAATATTATGGAAACTGGGATTGGAATTACGGTCATTCGCCCGAGTTTAACGTTGAACGTTATGATCGTTTATCCATTGGCTCCATTGATGTACGTTTAAATGTTAAAGAAGGAAAAATTGCAAACGCTAAAATTTATGGCGATTTCTTTGGCCTAGGTGACATTAAAGATGTGGAAGATCAATTGATTGGCACTAGATATGAAAGAGAAGCCATGAAAGAAGTAGTGGATACCATTGATGTTAAGAAATACTTTGGTGATATGGAAAATGAAGAATTATTTAATTTGATCTATTAAACAGAAGAAACTGTAAAAAGTTATGCTCGTTTGGCAGATTTTCTTTGAAGGAGAGGTGGAATTTTCATGTCTACTGTTAAGATCAACCAACAAAAACTTTTTCCCATTGGTTTAGGCACTTGGCACATGGGGGAAGATGCAGCGAAAAAAGAGCAAGAGTTAGAAGCCTTACGGACAGGAATTGAACAAGGGGCTGTTGCGATTGATACAGCGGAAATGTATGGAAACGGTGCTTCAGAACTTTTAGTCGGTGAAGCTATTCAATCTTTCAAACGCGAAGATTTATTCCTGATTTCTAAAGTGTATCCTTGGAATGCTTCAAAAAAGCAATTACCCATAAGTTTAGATAATAGTCTAAAACGTTTGGGAACGGATCATTTAGATCTTTACTTATTGCATTGGACAGGCAATGTTCCCATTGCAGAAACGATTGAAGCGCTAGAGAAAGCCAAAAAGGCGGGCAAGATTAAAGCTTGGGGCGTTTCTAATTTTGATGTGAAAGATTTACAAGAAATGTATCAACAAAAAGATAGTCAAAATTGCCAAGTGAATCAAGTCCTGTATAATCTTGGAGATCGGGGCATTGAGTTTGATCTATTACCCCTTATGCAAGAAAAACAGCTTCCTTTGATTGCTTATGCGCCTCTTGCCGAAGCCGATCGATTAGGCGGTCAGTTGTCAGCAAGTTCCAATTTACAAGAGGTTGCGCACAATCATCAAGCCACGATTTTTCAAATTTTATTAGCTTGGAGTATTCGCCAAGGCCAAACCTTGACAATTCCGCAATCAGGAAAAGCTGAGCATGTCAAAGAAAATCTGCAGGCTGCTGAAATTGAATTAACAAAAGAAGAAATTGCACAGTTGGATAAAGATTTTCCGAAACCAACAACAAAACAGACTTTATCGATTATTTAAAAAAATGAGGATCAATTGT
>JAKDZT010000320.1 GCA_030462125.1 Tetragenococcus sp. | reverse complement strand
AAATATATTTTACGAGGAGGTCATTATGAGAAGAAAGTCCCATAAATTACAAGTTCTAGAAACATTATCAACAAGAAAGAAACTAGATCCCGAGCAGCAGGCGCTTTTACAAAAATTACAACGCGGGATTATAGGCGAACGGAACATGGATTTATTAGTAGAATCTATATTGGGTGCAGAGGTTGATTGCTTAGATGATATAATCTTGGAATATCAAGGTAACGTCGTCCAAATTGATAAACTTTTAATCATTGGCTCTATTATCTATTTGATCGATATGAAATTTTATCGAGGCCATTATATTTTCAAAAACGGTGAATGGTACCTTGGCGAAAAAATTTTAGCGAATAACAACTTTGAACAGCTACGTCGTGCAGTACGCATTATCCAAAATGTTTTATATGATCACCAAATACCGTTGAAGGTCCAAGGCGTTTTAGCGTTTATGAACCCAGAATCTAGCCTAACTGTAGAAGATAGTTTAAAAGAAACTGTCTTAAACTTTGCTGATATCCCTACTTGGCTACTCCAATTAAAGCAAAATACTAGTAATAAACAATTACAAGACTGGAAATCTGCTATACGAAACTATGAAATCGCACCTTATCGAACAAAAAAGATTTTCCCACTTGAAAAAATGGATACTTTACAAAAAGGAATCTGCTGTCCAAATTGTCATCAATTTAACATGAACGAAAATAGGCACACCGTAAGCTGTCCTTGTGGATATACCGAAGCAAAAGTGATCGCCTTTATTCGAACAATTTGTGAATATGGCGTAATTTTTCATAATCAAAACTTGACACGATCGCAGCTAAGAATATTCTTTGGTCAAGATTTAAATGAACGTTACTTAGAATATCTGCTAGAAAAATACTTCGAACGTTTGGATAGCCCAAATTCTCGATCAGGTTATAAAAACGAAGGTATAATATTTGACTATTGGTTTGCTGAAAAGAAAGACTATTTCGAACGTTTAGCTGAAAGAAAAAATTGGAAGAACGCAAATATTTCAAAATAATATCAGATTTTGGGGGAAATTATAACTGTTAAATGTTTGCGCAGTAAGGAATTTCGAAGCATCTTATTCGCAAATAACTTATTAGCATTCCAATGGAACTTTAACTGTTTCTTATCTCCAATTAAGCTCATAATTTTGACAAAATAACGTGCCTAGCCTGATTTAACCTCACTAATTTGTCATTTTTATGAGCTTATTTCTTTTTTTCCACACTGTTTTGGCATTCTTATGCGCTTAATCTACCTTAAACAAACTTTTTCTATTCCTTTTCTTCATTTAAGCTCATAGCTTTGCCATTCTTACGTGCTTAGCTTAATTTAACCCCACTGTTTTGTGGTTCTTATGAGCTTGTTTCTTTTTTAGCACACTATTTTTACCTTCTTACGTGCTTAATCTAGCTTAAATCAGCTTTTTCTGTTCATTTTCTTCATTTAAGCTCATAGCTTTGCCATTCTTACGTGCTTAGCTTCGGTTAACCCCATTAGTTTGCCGTTCTTACGTGCTTATTTCCTTTTTAGCACACTGTTTTGACGTACTTATGCGCTTAACTTCCGTCCAGCATATCCACGTAACAATTTTCCAGTAATAAATTTTCATTTAAACAACGTTAGAAGCTGTAACACAAATATTCCCCTCTATTCTTCATCCACAAATTCTGCCTCTTCTTCAATTGATCCAGGTAAATCAATGCCGTATTTTTCTATTTGTTCTCGGTTGACATAGGTTTTGCCTTCATCGTAAACATAGACGGGTGTTTCCGCGGGGTCTGCTCCATCAAGGATATCGGCGGTCATTTCGCCTGTTTTTATGCCTAATTCATGTTGATCAATGCCCACCGTAGCGACGCCGCCTTCTTCAACCATAATATCAACTGACGGGATGATCGGAATATCCTTTTTATCTGCTTCATTAACAATCGTCGACATCGCATTGGCCATGGTATTATCGTTAGGAATATAAATAAAATCGACATTGTCCATTGCTTGGATTGTTTGTTGAATTTCATTGGACGACGGTACAGCAAACTCCTCTGTGGTAAAGTTTTGTTCTTTGGCTTCTTTTTCGGCTTCTGCAACTTGTGGTT
>JAKDZT010000319.1 GCA_030462125.1 Tetragenococcus sp. | reverse complement strand
CCTTTAAACTAATTTCTATTATACAAAAAGTTTTATAAAAACTATACCATTTTTATATGAAATTTATTGCTTTCCTAAGAATTCTTGCATAGTCTGCTTCATTTCATCAATAGAAGCTTCTTGAATAGGCAGTTCCTTAGGCAACGCTTTTTCTAATCGTTTTCCGTAATTTTTGGTGATTAAACGGCGATCAAACAAAATCATCAACCCTTTATCTTGTTCTGAGCGGATCAAGCGCCCTAGACCTTGTCGTAATTTTAACGCAGCTTTAGGTAAACTTTCTTGCGAGAAAGGATCCACATTTTGTTCTTTTAAATAATAATTCCTAGCTCGAGTAAGAGGTCGGTTAGGATTTTCAAAAGGCAAACGTGTCACAATTAATAATTGCAGCGCATCGCCTGGTAAATCGACGCCTTCCCAAAAGCTATCTGCACCAAATAGAATCGCCTGCTTAGATTGAATGAACCTTTTAAGCAGTTTTTCTTTACTGCCACCCATGCCTTGCGCAAGAATTTCTCTCCCTCTACTTAAGAAGTGTTGGTGAATTTTCTTATAAACCTTTTGCAGTATTTCATGGGAAGTAAACAAAACTAACGCTGGTTGGTCATTATCTGCTAAAAGTATAGTTAAACTTTCAGCTAAATAGTCCACAAAATCCTCACTACTTAATTCATTGATTTGAATATCATCACTTGCAATTAAAAGTTTTGCTTGCTGAGCATAATCATAGGTTTGTGGAATCACTTTTAAGGGCGCGTCTGGAATCCCTAATTTTTTAGCGTAATAATGGGTATTTTTAGGCACTTTCAAAGTACCACCAAGATAGATGATTTTTTCGTAACGATCATACCAATTCGTATTAGGCAAAATAGCCGCATGAAAATCAATTAGCTGCATGCGCGCTATTTTTTTATTGCCATATAAATACAGCCAATGAACATAAGAAGAGGACCAATTGGTTAGCCAGTCTTTCATAAACGCTGCTTGTGTCTTCATTTCTTCATAAAAAGAAAGAAATTCGCCAAAATAAACGCGTTGCCGGTCTAACCAAGCATCACTAATCGTATTTATATACTCGATTAGCTGGGTCTGAATACCGAGCAGTTCTTGGTAATATAAAAGCAAGCGCTGAATATTTTTTTCAGAAGCTAACGACAAATTTTGACGCTCTTCTTCCTGCAGAATGATTTCTTCTTGGGTAGGCCAGTCTGCAAACCATTCAGCCAAAAGATCTTCTTGGCATTCGATAATCGCTTGTAATTCTTCTTGGTATAAATGAAACAAGCGCAAACTTTCATCGTCATCTTTTACCATCGTTTCTATTTGGTCAAATAACTGTCCCTCTTCATAAAATTGGTTGACCTTACGTTGGAAAGTCGGTGTATCAAGATAATGTTGCGATACTTTTTCCATTGTTTCTGGAAGATGATGAGCTTCATCGATAAGCAAATAACGACTTTTAGGCAACAACGGCTGACTACGCTGCGTTTCTTGAGCCAAAAATGCGTGGTTTACAATCAAAACATTGCTTTGATCCATTCGTTTCTGCAAATGTCGTAAAAAATCCTCTTGATAAAACGGTTGTTGCTCTGACAAGTAAGCCACGCCTCGATGCGTAATTTCTTGAAATAACAAATGATCTAAACGGATCAAGTTTAACTCATCCAAATCACCTGTAGTTGTCTGCGTTAACCACACTAAAATCCCCATTTGGTAAAGTCCATATTGTTTTTGTTGCACAGGTGTATCTAAAGTTGCTTTAAAACGTTGTAAATCGATATAGTGACTTTTACTTTTCACCACAGTTGCATAAAGTGGCTGTTCAATAAGAGTATTTAATAAGGGAATATCTTGATCAATCAATTGATGCTGCAGCAAAATAGAAACTGTACTGATAATAAGCGGATTTTCTGGTGTTGCCAAAAAAGCGGCGGGTAATAAATAGCCAATCGTTTTGCCCATACCTGTGGAAGCTTCAATCAATAAATCTTTTTCTTGGCTTTCTGTAAAATGGCGAAAAACAGTGTTCATTAATTGCCCTTGCTCTTTACGATAAATCAGTTGATTTTTATATAATTGAACTTTTTCTTTTTTAGTTTTAGGATAGT
>JAKDZT010000064.1 GCA_030462125.1 Tetragenococcus sp. | reverse complement strand
CCCAAAAACTAAGGCAAATAAATTAATTAAGCGAATCATTAAATAATTATAAGCCGAACTTATTGCCATCACTTTGTAAAACATTAACTTTGCTCTTTTATACAAGTTGCTTAATCCATTAAACTTGGTATTTTCATAAGCTTCATTGGCAAATGATTGTGTCACCCGAATACCGGTAACTGCGGCTTCAACGCCTGCATTAAATTCAGCAATACTTTCATAAATTTCTGTATTAACATTAGTCATTTTTTTATTGAAAAAAATCAAAGCAACGGCAATAAAAGGAACCAATATGAATGTGGCAATCGCAAGTTTTACATGCATATTCAACATCAATATAAAAGAGCCTAGTAAAGTCATTACCGTAATAAAAACATCTTCGGGGCCATGATGCGCAACTTCGGAGATATCAAATAAATCGGTTGTCAAACGACTAAGTAGTTTCCCCGTTTTTTGTTCATCGTAGTATTCAAATGATTGGCTCTGTAATTTTTCAAATAACTCAATACGCATATCTGTTTCGATCAAAACACCAAGTTTATGACCAAAAAACACGACAACGTATTGGAGCACAGTATTAATAACATAAAATAATAACAAACCAATACAAGCAAATAAGATAATGCGAAAATTATTTTGCGGCATAATTTTATCAATCACCTGATTAACCGCAATTGGAAAAGCCAACTCTAAAATCCCTGCTATAATCGCACAACTAAAATCCAGTATAAACAACGGCTTATAAGGCCGATAATAACTAAAAAAGCGCCCCAACAAAACAACCCCTTCCACTTATTTCATAGCAATAAGCTTTATTATAGAGAATTGAATTTGGAAAAGCAAAAGACTTTTTTACCAAATTTGTGAAAACGAATATTTTCTTTTGAACAAACATAAAAATTGAAGAATACTATGAAAATCCATTACTCAATAAAACAATATTGAGTAATGAAAACGGCGGTCATTACTCAAAAACATAGAAAATGTCTAAAATGACTGAAAATAGGACTAAAATTGAGTAAGAAAATGCTGAACTGTTACTCAATAACAAAAAAATGAGTAAGAAAATAATAAAACGTTACTCAATAAATTAATATTGAGTAACAAAAACTATTTCCACTACTTAATAAACCATTAAAAAACTACTCACCATTTTTTCAACACCTTAAAAATTATGCTTCCTTTGTATTAAAAACTCCCAAGAAAAGCCAACAAAAAGCTGCTTTCTTGGGAGTTGATCAATACTTTATTCTCCAATACTTAAAATGGAGCGAATATCATCTTCGGTCATTTGTTGTAGTTGTGCTTCATTACCTTGGATGACATTTTTAAAGAGTTCTTTTTTCTCTTGTTGTAAATAATTCATTCGTTCTTCAATCGTTCCTTCAGCGATCATGCGCCAAATTTCCACATTTTTTTCTTGGCCAATACGGTGAGCGCGTCCGGCAGCTTGTTCTTCAACCGCTGGATTCCACCATAAGTCATATAGGATAACTGTGTCTGCTCCTGTCAAATTCAAGCCTGTACCGCCTGCTTTTAGAGAAATCAAAAATACATCGCGTTCTCCACCATTAAAGGCGTCCACCATTTCAATTCGATCCTTAGGAGGTGTGCTGCCTCGTAGGTAAAAAGTTTCTATACCTAATGCACTAAGTTCTTCTTCAATAATACTTAGCATACTCGTAAATTGAGAAAACAATAAGATCCGACGGTTATTTTCCTTAGCCGCTTGGATTAAGTCTTTTACTTGTTCTAATTTTCCAGAACCACCTTGATAATCCTCAATAAATAGTCTAGGATCACAGCAAATTTGACGCAAACGAGTTAAACCAGCTAAGATACTCATCCGATTTTTCTTGAAAGTAGCCTCGTCCATGGAAGAAACTTCTTCGCGCATTTGTTCGAGATAAGCCAGGTATACTTTCTTTTGCTCGTCTGTTAATGCGCTGTAGTAATTTGTTTCTAGTTTTTCTGGCAAATCTTGTAAGACGGTTTGTTTGTCCCTTCTCAAAATAAATGGACGAATCATTTCCGCAATTTTATCTTGAGATAAATTACGGTATTGTTGCCTACTAGGGAAAAAGCCAGGCATAATCATTTGAAATAGGGACCATAGTTCATCTAAGTTATTTTCAATCGGCGTCCCACTCAAGGCAAAGCGATGAGGTATCGTTAGAGAACGCAAAGCTTGAGCTGTTTTAGTTGCACTATTTTTAACCATTTGGGCTTCATCTAAAACCAAATAGTTTAAGTTTAATTGGCGATAATTATCGATATCTTGCCGCAAACTAGCATAGGAGGTAATCCAGATATCTACATTTTCCTGCAAGTGCTCTTCTCGAGCGCTTTTGTTTCCCGTAACAACGAGTGAACTAAGTGAAGGAGCAAAGCGTCTGATTTCTTGTTGCCAGTTAAAGGTCAAACTAGCGGGTGCTACAATCACTGCTTTGGCTTCCCCCTTTTCTTGCTTTTCAGAAAGCAAGAAACTAATCATTTGCAAAGTTTTTCCTAGGCCCATTTCGTCTGCTAAGATACCGCCAAATTGGTAATAACCTAACATTTTCAACCAGCGAAAACCAACCACTTGGTAATCCCGCAATTGAGCATGGATACCTTCAGGTAAAGGAGCAGAAAAGTTTTCGGGATGCGTCAAATCATAGGTCATTTGTTGGAAACCTTCACTAAAATTCGCTTGACCAGCCAATTGGTCTTGAATCCGCAAACCTTGGTTTAATGGGACTTTCATTACGCCTTCATTAGCGGAATGGATCGAGTCACGTAATTGAGCTAATACTTTACTCGTTTCTTGAAATTCTTCAGAATCAAGAGAAAGCACTTGTCCGTCTTCCAAGGTATGATAATCGGCATTTTTCATCAAACTCTGTAATATAGAATCCACTTCATTTTGATTAATCCCTGTAATATCAAATGAAACATCTAACCAAGAGCCCGACTCGCTAACATTAATATGTGGTTTATATTGTTGTCCATCTAAATATAACTCACGTAGCTTTTTCCCCATATAAATTTCGCCTAGTTGTCGCAGATAATACAGCTCTTGGTTGAAAAAGCGGTACAATTCTTCACCTTGAGGAATAGGTTTATGCCAACCTGTTTCTGTCTGTTTAAAGCCTAATTGTTCTACTACCGCTTGGGCTTGACGTTCGCGTTCATAATCGCGCAACACTTCAGGATGATCTTCAGGAATTTTTTGATGCGCTGGATCACTTGAAAAAATGACATCTCCATATACATTATCGATCCTTAATTCAATCATTCCCTTACGCTTTTTTAAATAAAAACGTAGAGCTAACGGTTCATCGCTAATATATTGATAGACTTCATCAGCAACTTCGACTGTTCCAATTTCTTTCAACAACGGCAGTACTTGCTTAAACAACTCCGATAATTCTTCTTGAGGATAGGCAATAACAGGTTCTTCTAAACGTTTAAGTAGTTGTTTCATCGTTAGATAAATGTCCATTTGTTCCGCAGATAATTCCACGATTTTTCCATCAAAAAGGGCCCAGCCATAATATTGATAGACTTTATCAAAATCATGATAAATAGAAAGGGCAAATGAATCTTCTTCTTTTGTCACTTGGAACAATAAAACACGCGTTTGCTCAGAAAATTGGAGTTCACGTAACTTATGTTCACCATATTGAAATAAGAAAGGAAAATCAGCCATTTTTTGGATAAATTCTTCAGCATATTCCACCGGTAATAACAAATACTTTTTATCCATTTTTCCTTCTACAGAAACCCCGGTACGTCCTAAGAGTTCTTGAGTTTGTGCTAAACCAGCCAAACGTTGTAATAACTCATTTTCTTCTTGTGTAAAAGCATTGTGGTTTAAATAAAAACTATTGCGTTTATTGGCCGTATAAACTCTTTCGGTTTGATACACTTGTAAAAATTTATAGATATTTTTAACCATATAACTACGCCCATGTTGCTGGCCAATTTTCAAAGAAATGCCCAATACATCCAACTCATCGCGATAAGGGTTGGTTGCAATACTATCTAATTGACACTCGATCTGTAGTGGAACCTGTGAGCGATCTTGTTTAGGTGCTAAATAGTGCAATCCGTTGGAAAACATTTGAGAAGCTGAAAAGCTGTCAGTTTTAGGCACTGCAGAAGCAGTGATTTTACGTGATTGTCCTTGCTTTCTCAAATAGAGCTCGACAGAGACTGTATGTTTGCAAAATCCATGTTCTTCCCAATAAAGGCATTGGCAATAGTCTTCTTCTTTAGCAGTAGCGTCTAAATCAACTCGATATAAGTCACTTCCTAAAACTTCTGCATGCCAAACTTGGTTTTCTGGATCTGCCGTGACAGAAAGCACTCGTCCATCATTTAGATAATCTCTTCCTTTTTCAATAATTCGTTCAGGTATACTCCATTTCATTGCTTTTCCCCCTTCCTTTATTCGTTCAAGCTAGTGCTAATAGAACTTTGTCCTGCACCGTTTGTTTTCACTATTATTTGTTGAGTAATACGATTTTTAAGCTCACGTACATGACTGATGATACCAATCATCCTTCCTTCATCTTCTACCATTTCTAAAGCTTCAATCGCCATTTCTAGGGCTTCTTCATCCAATGAACCAAAGCCTTCATCGATAAATAACGTTTCGATCACAACCCCACCAGCATGACTTTGAATCACGTCTCCTAGTGACAAAGCTAGGGCTAAAGCAGCGATAAAACTTTCGCCCCCTGATAAAGTATGAGCCCGCCGGCTAGTCCCAGCATGGTCATCGTAGATATTGATCTCTAGTCCGGTTGACTTTTTATAGCTCCCTTTTTCCTCTGAAAGTAAAAATTGATAACGCCCTTGCGTTAATTTATTTAAGCGGACATTAGCCGTCTCCAAAATTTCTGCAAAAAAGGACTGTAAAACGTAACGTTCAACCCCCATCCTTTCCAGATTATCACCATTCATCGTTTCTGCCAACTGTTTGATTTGGCTTACTTCTTCCATTTTCGTTTGGTTTTCTTCATATAATTGTTGAAATTCGTCCATTATCTTTTGATCCGTGCGCAAGGTTTCTTGCTTTTGAATTAGCGACGTTTGTAAGGTCGCTAATTTTTCTTCTGCTTCCTGTGTTTTTTGTTCTAAATCTTTAAGATTAGGACGCTTCATTTGCTTGTAAGCATCTAATTCAAGCAAACGTTTTTGTGTATATTCGCGTTCATTTTGGTCTTGTTCAATGATTTCTTTTAAGGAGTCTAATTGACTTAACTCCGGCAACATTTGCCGCATTTCGTTTTCTGTTAAATCAAACGAACTGTCCTTAATAGCTTGGTTAATTTTTTGCGCTATATCACTCATTTTTTCTTGTAAACGCTGCGCTTGTTGTTGCTGTTGTGTTTGACGCTCTTTTAGTTTCGCTAGTTCGTTTTGTGATTTTTCTTTTTGTTGTTCGTGCTGATCGATTTTTTCTTTAGTGTTGGTGATTTTTTCTTCCAAATGGCTTTTTTGTTCTTGCAATTTTTGACTGCTCTGCTGATCTAACTGCTCTTCTAGCGTCGTTTGTTCCGCTGATATTTTCGTATTTTCTGCCTTATCTGCTAAGTATTGTTCTTGCTGTTGCGTCCAAGTTGCACTTAATTTTTCGTTTTCTTTTTTTAATTCTGTTTGTTTCTTTTCCGCAGCAGTAACTGTTTCTTTGCTTTTTTCCAGTTTAGCTTGCCACTGTTTTAAGTGCACTTGTGGCGTAGTTTGTGTCACAGAAATAGATAAAGTCTCTTCGCATTCTTGCGTTAATTTTTGTAATTTTTCTTGCGCCTGCTCGGCTGCCGTATTGCGTTTTTCTTGTTCTTTTTTACTAGCTTCAAGCGCTGCTGTCACTTTTTGCTTTTGTTCTAGCGCTTCTGTATATTCTTCTTCTTTTTGTGCTAACTTTTCTTCACTTTGAGTAATTTCATTCAAGGTATATATCTGCTTCTCAGCTTGAACATTATTGTGGTGTAAGGAGCCACAAACTGGGCATGATTCCCCTTCTTTTAGTAGCAGCTGTAAACGAGCAATTTGCATTTTAGCATTCTCGCTACGCGCAGTTTCAAGGTCGTCTTTACTCGTTTTTACTAATTGATGACAGCTTTGTAATTGCTGTTCTAATTTAACTGTTTCATCTTGTGTTTTTTGACAAGTGTCTGCTTGATTTTTTTGTTCTATTTGAGCTTCTTCAAAACGTCGGACAAGCTCGCTAGCACGATACAGTTGCATCTTTTCTTCTTGTATCGCTGTTTTTTGCTCTAACTGCTGGTTTAATGTTTGCTCTATCGCTTGATTTTCATCCAGCTTTTTTTGCAACTCATTCATTTTATTTGCTTGTTGTTTCATAGTTGAACTAAGCTGTTCTTTTTGCTCAATCAAGCGGTTAACCCTTTGAATAAGGGGGAGCTGGTCATTAATCCGTTGTAAAGCATATTGATCTTTTTGTTGCTGTACTTGCCATTGCTCATACGTTTTTTCTTGCTTTGTTAACTTTTCTCGTTCTTTTTGATTTTGTTCCAGCTGTGTTGCTATTTCATTTAACAAACGTTGCAACTCTTTAGACTCTTGCTGGTAGTTATCCTGCTGTGCTAGTAAACTTTTTTGTTCGTTTAACCAAGAAAGTCGCGCAAAATATTGCTTTGTCCGAGTGATCTCTGGCTCTTTTGCTTTTAATTGCTCTTGCTTTTGCATTAATTTTTCATATTCATTTAATGCATTAATAACTTCTTTTCCTTCGTAATAGGCTTTATCTGCCTCTTTTTTTGTCTGCTTTTGCGTTCTGAAATTTTCTTTATTACTAGAAATTTCACTTTTTAAATGCTCGATCTCATTTTGCCATTGCGTCAATGTTTCTTGATAAGAAGCAGGGATTTCTTTTGAACTTTGGAATTGATGCTGTAAGTTTTCTAACTGATCGGTTTGCTGAACGAGCTCATTTTCTACCGTTTTTTGTTGCGTACGAAGCCACTCATTTAATCGTTGATAAAGTTGAGTTCCAAATAAGTTACGTAATAGCTTTTCTTTATCATTACTAGAAGCAACCAAAAAATTACGGAATTCTCCTTGCGGCAATAAAACAATTTGAAAAAACTGCTTCGCATTCACATTCAATAATTCGGTAATAAAAGTATCTACTTCGGTTTTCTTCCCATATTGAGCGCGCAAGTTTCCCGTAGTATCGAAAATTGACAACTGGACTTTGGGGCCTTGGGTAGTGAACCCTTTTCCTCTTTTTTTGTTTACCATTTGTTCAGGCGAACGTAAAATCTCATAGACCATCCCTTGATGTTCAAAACTAAAGCAAACTTCAGTCAGCTCTTGGGTGGGCGCAAAGGTTGAGCGCATCTCTTTTCCGGTACGTAAGCGCCCTGAAGTTTCACCGAATAGAGCAAAGGTCATGCCATCAAAAATCGTCGTTTTCCCAGCGCCAGTTTTACCGGAAATTAAAAATAACCCACTGGCTTGCAAATCACTAAAATCAACCGTTTCATTGAGAAACGGCCCGAAATTTTTTAAGGTCAGCTTTCTAGGTTGCATCTTTTTCCCTCTTTTCTGTATCCAGCACTTCTTGCAGCCCTTCATCCAACCAGAAACGTTGCTTTTGAGTCAAACTGTCCCCAGTAATTTCTTCAAAAAAAGATGTCAGCATCTGATAAGGTGTAGCTTTACGCTGCTTTACTTTCTTTATTTGGTTAGTTTCAGTACGACCATTCACTCGTTCAACGCCTAGTATATTCGGATAAATGCTACGTAGTTGGTTCATCATATTCGGAATGATACTGCGATCTGTCAACTGAAAGTGCCAAAAACATGACCGCTCCATTTCTTGATAAAAAGCTGGATCAATTAAGGTAGCAAAAGAAGCTTGTAATGTTTTAACGTCTCGTTTTGGTTGTAATTGGTGAAACTCGGGTGCCATCGATTGACTATCAATAATCCACACACCTTTAGGATCGTTTTCTTCTGATAGAGAAAATTTCAATGGCGAACCACTGTAACGAGCTTTTTCAGTATGTAGCGCATTTTTTGAATGAAGATGCCCTAAAGCCACATAATCAAAGTCTTGAACTAGTTCATAAGGAATACTATCTAAACCACCCACTTCTACTGTGGTTTCAGAGTCACTACGACTACTGCCCGCAACAAAAAAGTGTGTCACCAGAACATGATTTTTACTAGCATCAAACAAATCGCGCATCTTAGCGACAATTTTTTGTATAGCCTCTTGTAAAGTCAAACTTTCTTCTGAAAAATAGAGACGTGCTTCAATAGGCTCAAAATAGGGTAACAGAAAGAACTGAGTATCGCCTATTTCAATTGGTGTAAATGCTTGTTGCAATTTTGTATATAAATGAAAATTTGTTTGTTCATACCAGGGCATCCCCGTACTTAAACGTACCGCAGAATCATGATTTCCTGAAATAGCTAAAATAGGGAACTTTTTTTCTAAATTCATTTGAATAAAAGTTTGATTGAGCAATTCACAGGCCTCTACACTGGGCACACTACGGTCGTATAAATCTCCAGCAATGACAATAGCATCCACTTCTTGCTCAAGTGCAATAGCTAAAATCTGATCAATGATTTCTTTTTGGTCAGTTAACAAATCATAACCATGAAGTTTCTTTCCTATATGCCAATCACCTGTATGTAAAAATCGCACATTTTTCACTCCTAAAAACGTCTTTCCCATTATTATACCATTTTTTTTGCTCAGCTAAAGCCAAAAAAGTACAGCACCTATCTTGCAGCGCTGTACTTATAACTATTTTGCTTCATAATGAAAATTAGGATCAATCTCTTTATCTAATTGATCAAAAGATGCTTGCAAACGTTGTTCGACCATTTGCATCCCTTCTTCGTCTGTTTTTTTGATATCACTGAGATCGATTGCTTCGCCAAAACGGACTGTCACACGCTTTCTTTTAAATAAATTTTTCAACGACAATGGGCCCTGATAAACACAAGGAACAATCCGTACTTTTGCCATACGGCTTATGACTACCGTGCCCCCTTTTAATTCTGACGAATGCCGGGTACCACTGGGAAACATCAATAAGCTTAAATCTGTATTACGTAATAATTTTACTGGCGTTTTAATGGTACTAGGCCCCGGATTATCTCTTTTGACGGCAAACGCATTGGCATGCACCAAAATAAACCGTAAAATCGAGTTTTTAAATAATTCTTCTTTAGCCATAAAAGCGAATTTTTTAGGTCCTGCAGCTACAGCCAGATAAAGTGGCTCCCACCATGTTCTATGGGGAGCAACTAAAATATAATTTTCGTCTTGTGGTAATAAATCTTTATTTTCGTAATGAGCGTTCCCATTAATCAAAAATAAGATCCCCTTTACAAGTCCACGCATAAATATATAAAACATAGT
>JAKDZT010000063.1 GCA_030462125.1 Tetragenococcus sp. | reverse complement strand
TGCGATTACACGGCCTAAAGAAATTGCTGAGCGATTTGTTGCGGCGCTGGAAGAAACTACCTAAATTAGGTGTTTTATTGTTTTAGTATATTAAAGATTTGAAAGGTCAACTCTATTTTGTAATAGTTTTGGTCTTTTTTATTATGTCTATACATTTTTCCTAGTAGTAGGAAAAAAAGGAGTTTGTTAGGAAAATATATACAACTTATAATTCAATTATAAATATAAGAAAGCGGTGACAATAATGAAAAATATATTATTAATTTGCGGTTCAGGTGCATCAAGTGGTTTTATGGCAGGTGCTATTCGCAAAGCGGCAAAGAAAAAAGGGGAAAAAGTTAGTGTAAAGGCAGCCAGTGAGTCTCAGTTAGATGAGCGTATTGATGAAATTGATTATCTATTAATAGGTCCTCATTTATCTTATATGGTGGATGAATTAAAGAAAAAAACACAAGAAAAAATGTCCAAATTGCAGTTATCCCACAAGCTATTTACGGAGCATTAGATGGGAAAAAAGCATTAGAGCTAATACTAAATATGGAGGGGTAAAACAATGATGAAAAAAATTATGGATTTTATGACGAATAAATTTGCTCCAAAGGTAAATAAAATCGTAAAAAATCCTTGGGTTGCTTCTATTCAAGATTCTATCATGACTGCGCTACCTCTAGTTTTTGTAGGGTCGATCGTCACAGTGTTTTCTTTATTGAATAATGTTTTTGATAATTTACCAGATTTTTCGAGAATCAGTGATTTTTCTTTTGGAATGTTTGGATTGGTAGTTTCGTTTTTAATTTCTTATTATTTGATGGAAAAGAAAGGGAATGACTTGAAATTGATTACAGGAGCAACTGGTCTTGTATTATTTATGATGCTTTTATATCCTACGGTTACTGCTGGAGGGGATGTTACATTTATCTTGGAAAGATTTGGTGCTACAGGAATGTTTTTAGCTATTGTTACAGGTTTATTTGTCGGCTGTGTGATGAATTTTGCTGCAAAAAGATCTTTTTTTGATGAAGACACCCCTATTCCTGATTTTGTTGTGGGTTGGTTTAATAGTTTATTACCAATCACTTTTCTATTATTAGTTGGTTGGTTTATTACAGTTCAATTAAATATAGACTTTTTCGAAATTATTATTTACATTTTTAGTCCATTAGCGGCAATTGTTCAGTCTTATCCAGGTTTTGTATTATCTGTATTTATTCCAGCTTTCTTATATACTTTTGGCATTTCAGGTTGGGTTATGATGCCAGCCATCTATCCGGTGTATATGGCTGGTTTAGCAGAAAATATTCAGGCAACTGCTAACGGACAAGAAGCAACCAATATTGCGACGCAAGAAACAATTTATGCTTTTTCTTCCTTGGGGGGAATTGGTACTACCTTAGCGCTTGCTTTTATGATGTTAATATTAAGTAAGTCCGCGCAATTAAAGGCTATTGGAAAAGCTGTTTTTATCCCTTCCATTTTTAATATTAACGAACCGTTGATGTTTGGTGCCCCAGTTGCTTTTAATCCCTATTTGATGGTGCCAATGTGGATCAATGAAATTATCGTTCCAAGCATTGCTTATTTTGTTATGTCAATTGGGGTAGTAAATATTCCAACGCAATCATTCTTATTATGGTACATCCCTTATCCTATTGCGTCTTATCTTGCTACACAGGATTGGCGGGCGATTATTATAGCTATTGCTATATTTGTTGTTACTTGGATCGTATTTTTACCATTTTTTAAAGCTTACGATAATTCGTTGCTTAAAAAAGAAGCACAAGAAGCTGAAGTAGGTGAATAATTTCTAGTTTAATTAGCGTGATAAAATATTAATTCGTTCTAGTAGCTTAAATATGGAATGAAATTCAAGCAGTTAGATTATTGTCTAGCTGCTTTTTTCTTATTGTTCGTTCTTATAAATGTGCAGATTTTAGTAACATGATTGAAATAATAATAATTATGTACTATCGTTATCTACGGAACAAGTAATAATTAGAAGTTATATTTCGAGGAGATGTAGTGTTGAATATTCGTATTATTGGTTTAGGAAAAATGGGGATAAATTTAGCTTACAACCTATTAGATCATGGCTATGAAGTTTCTGGATTTGATCAAAATAGTGAAATGAAGAGTGAATTTGAAGGAAACGGAGGAAAGTTTTATTCAAATTTTGAAGCATTGATGGAAGATAAGAAACCATCTTCCGTTGTTTGGCTCATGCTACCAGCAGGTGAGATTACTAATAATCAAGTTTCTTCCTGTGTTCAGGCAATGAACCAAGGCGATATTTTAGTTGATGGTGGGAATTCTAAATTTACTGATAGCCAAAAAAACGGTGAGAAAGCCAAAGAACAAGGCGTTTATTTCTTTGATGTAGGTACTTCTGGCGGTACTTCTGGCGCTCGTGAAGGTGCTTGTATGATGATCGGTGGCGACGCAGAAAAGTTTGAAGAGATTCGTCCTTTGTTTGAAGCTCTTTGTGTAAAAGACGGGTATTTTTATTGCGGACCAGTCGGCAGTGGTCATTATTTAAAAATGATTCATAACGGTATCGAATATGGCATGATGCAGGCTATTGGTGAAGGATTTAATCTTATTCATCATGGAGAATATGACTACGATCTGTCAGGAGTCGCAAAAGTCTTTAACAATGGTTCAGTAATCCGTAGCTGGTTGATGGGCCTAACAGAAAACTTATTACAAGAAGATCCTGACCTTAAAGATATTGAAGGCGTGATCCCATCTTCAGGTGAAGGAAAATGGACAGCTGAAGAAATGCTGCGACAAGAACTATCGGCTCCAGTAATTACGCAAGCTTTGTTAGCTAGATATGCTAGTGTCGATGAAGAAAAATTTGGTGAAAAAGTTGTTGCTTCTTTACGTAATCAATTTGGTGGACATGACGTTTCGAAGAAATAGTATTATATGATTAAAAGTATATAGAGCGTTAAAAATTTGCGTGTTCCGCAACATGTTTAGAAGGTCATTGACAATAAATAACTATATAGAAGCATAATTAATGTTCAGTTTTTTATTTAAGTAGTGTTTTCTACAATTATGTAGGCTTATTATATTGTGAATCTAAAAGATTCCATTATAATAAGCGTTTTTTATTTGTTATAAATTTGACGTTATTTATTATCTGTTGCCTTCTTTTTTAGTAGTTTTAGAAGCTTACAGATATAGTTAGAAAATATTCAGAAGATTTTATAACCGTCGTTATTTTCATGTTTCTTAATTCATTGATGAAAAACGGAAGAAGTAAGGGCCTACTTTATTATAGACGTAATGCTATCGTAAATATACAGAAAGGAGGGAAGAATGGATGTGGAAATAAATAAGAGAGATGTAGAAATACTAAATTTTATATTAATGACTCCAAATGTTGAGTGGATTAGTATATCCAAATTAGTACAACTTTTTTACTTCCCACTGCCAAAAAGATTGTCTTAATTTTTTCGCATACTCTCCTATAATGAAAACGTAATCAAAAGTTAGGAGTGAAAATTATGGTAGATTGGTTAAATATTGAAGGTAAAACAGTTATTGTCACAGGGGGTTCTTCTGGAATTGGAAAGAGTATAGTTGAAAGTTTGCTTGCACAAAAAGTAAATGTAGCCAACTTTGATCTTGAAGATTCGGACTTAGATGACAAACATTTACTATTTGTAAAAACTGATGTTACTTCACGAAGCGATGTAGAAGCTGGGGTACAGACAGTAATTGACAATTTTGGAACGATTGATGGATTGGTAAATAACGCTGGGATTAATATTCCTAGGCTATTAGTAGACAAAAATAACCCTCAAGGAAAATATGAATTATCAGAAGATGTATTTGATAAAATAATAGCTGTAAATCAAAAAGGATTATTTTTAATGAGCCAAGCCGTTGGACGTGTTTTGGTGGAAAAAGAAGAAGGAGTGATTATTAATATGTCTTCTGAATCTGGTTTAGAAGGTTCTGAAGGGCAAAGTCCATATGCGGCAACGAAAGCTGCCGTTAATAGCTTTACTCGTTCTTGGTCAAAAGAGTTAGGAAAATCAAATGTTCGAGTTGTGGGAATTGCGCCAGGAATTATGGAAGAAACAGGTTTGAGAACGTTAGCTTATGAAGAAGCGCTTGCTTATACAAGGGGAATTACAGTGGAACAACTACGAGAAGGTTATTCAAAAACGAGCACGATTCCATTAGGACGTAGTGGTTACTTGCATGAAGTGGCAGATTTAGTTAGTTATTATCTGTCTGATCGTGCTAGTTATATCACAGGCGTTACAACAAATGTGGCTGGAGGTAAAACCAGAGGCTAGAATTGGAGGGTAAAAATGGCTGTAGTCAATCGTTGGTACCAGATTCTACAATTGCTAGTTACCCGCAAGCAAATGACAACGACAGAATTGGAACAAAAACTATCCATTAGTCGGCAAACAATACGAAGTAGTATCAAAGCTTTAAATGAAGAACTTACTGATATTGCTGAAATTAAACAAAAAGATCATATGTATCAATTAAATGTTAAAAACTTTGAACGATTTGAAGAAGTTATGGTTGGTGACTTAAAGAAAACAAGTGATTTCAATTCAGCGAATAAAAGAATTGCTTTTATGCTTAAAAGGTTGATTGAATCTAATGATTTTATTGCTATGGACGAATTATCTGAAGAATTAGGGGTAAGTCGAGGCACAACGGCGAATGATACTAAAGAGATGAAACGATTGGTGCGTTTTTTTAATGTAAAAGTTAGTGGAACTCCAAATAGAGGGATGCGAATTTACGGGAGTGAATTTGACCTACGTTTGCTTTATATCTATCATGTGCAAGATTATTTTGCAGACGATTTTTTACCATCAGAAATATTACAATTGGTCGATCAAATTGCGCAAGTTGGGCAAGTATCAAAAATGTATACGGCGCTTTTAAAGAAAACAATCGCTACAGTTATAAAAAGAATTGAGGGCGGTTATCTATTAGAAACTATGCCACATGATTATATTAATTATGTACGCTCTTATGAAGGTATTGAAAGGTTGATGTATCGTCTTGAATTAGCTTTTGGTATCACGCTAAGTGAGAATGAAAAAAGTTTTATTTGTTTTCCATTAAGCCTTAGTTCCAATCAATTAAAAAGTATACAGGATGAGAATGAAAAAGAACTAAAAGTGCGTTTTGAACAAATGATGGCTCATATTCATAATGCTTTAGTGGTTGATTTAGATGAGAAAAGCTTATTTGTTGATATGAAATATCATTTGATGTATTTATTTAATCGTTTGTTATTCCATTTTGAAATACAAGATTTATTTTATGGGGAGATTGAGAATCAGTATCCTTTTGCTTATGAGCTTGCAAAAGTAGGAATGGCTCGATTAGAAAAAGAATTAAATCGGAAGGCACCGGCTGTTGAAGTTAGTTATTTAGCTTTATATTTTGAGTTAGCTATACGCAAACAGACAGATAAAGCGGTACAAAAAGAGATTGCTATTGTTTGTAGTACAGGGAAAGGAACTGCGCTAATTATTCAACGACAAATTGAAAAGGTCGTAGGTACTGAAATTAAAATTACTCACTTTTCAGAGGAAGAATATAAACAGCAAGACCTTAACCAATATTTTGCAGTGTTTTCAACGATTCCTTTGAAAAATGTCAAATCGAGCACTCCCGTTGTACATATAACGAATTTGTTTAACACAGAATGGTTACGAGATGAATGGGAGCGCGTGAATGAAATACGCTCAAGAAGTTTTGAAAATATTACTTTTCGTTTCACAAAGTTAGATTTTACAAAGTCATATAATGAAAATTTAAAAGAAATGGTCCAAAAATTAACGCAAGAAGATATTGTAGATACACAATTTGAGTCACGTGTTTTTGAACGAGAGGAAAAACATACGACGATTTATGAAGCAGGGGTTGCATTTCCTCATACAATTAATAAAAAAAGCGAGCAAATTATTTTATCTTTAGGTGTGTTTCCGCAAGAAACGTTAAAAACATCGAGTGGAAAGGTTGAATTAATAATATTATTAGCAATTCCTGAAGCACTGTCAGAAGGCGACGAGTCAGAATTACTGAAACTCTATGATTTTGTTTTCGCTTTTACAACGAGTAAGCAGTTACGTAAGGAACTTCGTCAATTGGAAGATTTATCTGAATTAAAAGACTGGATGAATAGGAGGTTTTTATCGTGAATTTTATTTATGTTTTTGGTTTCTTTGCGCTAGCGGCTTACCTTTTACAAGCTCTTTTAGGCTTTCGACAAATTAAGCATTTTAATAATATCTATCAATCATTACGCAAAAAGGGAAAAGTAGCGATTGGTCGAAGAAAGGGTCGATTTAAAGCAGGTACGCTAGTCTTATTCGCAGTAACAAACGAAGGTATAATTTTAGATGCTAAGAAGATGCAAGGAGTGACAGTTTTGGCCAAATTTCATTCCATTCCTCAGTATTTAGGAGAAGATATCCACTATCTGGATACGTATAATCCTTTAGTTCGAAAGGAAAATAAGTTATTACGACAAGCTATGGAAAATGCTAGAGAAGTTTTTCTACGGGTTGAAGTAGGAAACTATCGAGAAGAGAAACCTATGTCACCAGTTGGTGTTGCCATAAACCAACTTCAATTATGGAAAAACCAAATGAAATTAAAAAGGAAAAGGAGCGTGTAATCATGAAGTATGTTACAAATTTTGCCGAAGGGTTTATGAATTTATTTGAAACAGGGGCTGAGACTTTTATTGATTGGATGAGCAGTATTGTTCCGCTTGTTTTGATGTTATTAGTTGCTATGAATACGATTATTGCATTTTTGGGAGAGGAACGAGTAACCAAATTAGCCAGAGTATCTTCTAAAAATGTTGTTACTCGATATATGATTTTGCCTTTTATTTCAGCTTTTATGTTAGGAAATCCAATGTCATTTACTTTAGCTCGCTTTTTGCCTGAATACTATAAACCTAGTTACTTTGCCTCACAAGCACAATTTTGTCATACCAGCAACGGCGTGTTTCCTCATATTAACCCAGGAGAATTATTTATTTGGATGGGAATTGCTCAAGGAATTGAACAATTAGGCCTTAATTCTATGGACTTGGCAATCCGCTATCTTTTAGTAGGACTTGTGATGAACTTTGTTGGTGGTTGGGTCACCGATTACACAACAGCTTTTGTTTGCAAACAGCAAGGAATCACACTTAATAAAAAAGCAAGTACAGTTACAGAATAAGGAGGGTCAAAAATGGCTTATAATAGTATAAAAGTAGTGAAAGGAAACGGTGGTTATGGCGGGCCATTAGTTATTACGCCAACAGAAGAAAAACATAAATTTATTTATGTTACTGGTGGGGGAGAAAAGCCAGCAATCGTTGATAAGATTGCTGAATTAACAGGCATGGAAGCTGTCAACGGTTTTAAAACATCTATTCCAGACGAAGAAATTGCTTTAGCTATTATCGATTGCGGAGGCACTTTAAGATGTGGAATTTATCCTAAAAAAGGTATCCCGACTATTAATATAGTTGCTACTGGGAAAAGCGGTCCATTAGCGCAGTATATTACTGAAGATATTTATGTATCAGCCGTAGGAAATAACCAAATTCAAATCGCTTCTGATGAAGAAACAGAAGCTACTACAGAAGCGGTAGAAAAAGAAGTTTCGGAAACGAAAAATCGTTCAGAAAACAAGTATGACACAAGCAAAAAAATTACTGAACAAAAAGCGGAACAACAAAGTTTTATTGCTAAAATAGGAATGGGTGCAGGAAAAGTAATTGCCACTTTTAACCAAGCAGCTCGAGACAGTGTACAAACAATGTTACATACTGTGATTCCTTTTATGGCGTTTGTCTCCTTACTAATTGGTATTATCCAAGGCTCTGGAATTGGAGATTGGATTGCGAAAGTTATGGCTCCTCTTGCCGGGAATGTATTTGGTTTAATTATTATGGGTTTTATCTGTTCGCTGCCGTTTTTATCTCCGCTGTTAGGACCTGGCGGAGTTATCGGTCAAGTAATTGGTACTTTAATTGGCGTAGAGATTGGAAAAGGAAATATTCCACCACAATTTGCTTTACCAGCACTATTTGCAATTAATACGCAAAATGCTTGTGACTTTATTCCAGTGGGGTTAGGTTTAGAAGAAGCTGAATCTGAAACAGTTGAAGTAGGAGTACCTTCTGTATTGTATTCACGCTTTTTGAATGGAGTGCCACGCGTGATTGTTGCTTGGTTAGCAAGTTTTGGTTTGTATAGTTAAGTATCGAAATTTTAGGAGGAACTAGGAATGTCAGTTTTTGAAACAGAAATTATTGCGGTTGGTCCAGAAGCAGAATTATTTAAAGATGAAAAAATGGTGATCTTATTTGGCAAAGATGCGCCTGATGCGTTAAAGGATTATTGTTACAGCATAAAAATAAATTCAGTGGAAGGTTCGATAACCATTGATTCCACCTTAACAATGGGAGATACTTCTTATGAAGTTACAGCTGTGGGGGAAGTTGTTCAAAAAAATTTAGAGGACTTAGGCCATATTACAATTAAATTTGATGGCTCCACTTCTGCTGAATTACCGGGAACATTATATGTAGAAGAAAAGGAGATACCCGAGTTAACTATAGGGACTCATATATCAATATAATAAGAAAAAAATCTGGACAAGTTTTTGCTCAGACTTTAAAATTGTAAGGAGAGAATTTCAATGAAATTTATGTTAGATACAGTCAATCTTGATAAAATTCGCTACTATCAATCTGTTTTGCCATTAGCTGGCGTAACTTCAAACCCTTCGATTATTAAAAAAGAAGGAAAAATTGATTTTTATGCGCATTTGAAAGCAATTAAAGAAATTATAGGTACTGCTGAATTACACGTACAAGTAGTTGGCGAGACAAAAGAAGAGATTGAAAAAGATGCGCAAAATATTGTGGAACATTTAGGCAAGGAAACTTTTATAAAAATCCCCGTGAATAATGAAGGACTTTCTGCGTTAAAAACATTAAAAAGTAAAAACTTTAACGTTACTGCTACTGCTATTTATACTGAATTTCAAGGATATTTAGCAATTGCTGCAGGAGCTGATTATTTGGCACCTTATTATAATCGAATGGAGAATTTGAATATAAATGCAGCGGACACTGTTGCAGCGATGGTAGGAGAGATTAAAAGATCTTCTGCGACGAGTCAAATACTCGCTGCTAGTTTTAAAAATGTAAGTCAGGTAAATCATGCTTGTCGTAGTGGTGCTCAAGCTATTACAGCAAGCCCGGATATTTTTGAGCAAGCTTTATCTATGCCTTCGGTTCAAAAAGCTGTAAATGATTTTCACAATGATTGGCGTGAGATTTTTAGTACCGAAAAAATCTATGAACTTTAGGAGAAATAATGAATACTTTTATATTTGATATGGACG
>JAKDZT010000008.1 GCA_030462125.1 Tetragenococcus sp. | reverse complement strand
CCTATCCTCGATGGTAGTCTACAATCTCAACATGAGTAAAGTCATTTTGATTTTCCATTGAAAAACATATTCGATATTGATTTGAATTTACCCAAAAGTTTGCGCTAAATGGAGAAGAAAGAAAACTCTGTCGTTCTCCTGTTTACCACAGAGAGTAACGATGTCGTTGCTTTTTATTGGTTTGTCCTTTTTGATTTTTTGAGTAAATTCAAAATGAAATTAGCTTGCTCTTTTATAAGCAAAGAGATAAAATAAGAGGTGGATTTTTTATTGTCTCTGTAGCTCAGTAGGATAGAGCAACTGCCTCCTAAGCAGTAGGTCGGAGGTTCGAATCCTCTCAGGGACGTTTGAAAAAAAGGCTGAAACCTTTGGTGTGATCAAGGGTTTCAGCTTTTTTATTAAAAATAATCTTCTAATATAGGAGCTTGTTGTGGTGTTAGTTGCTTAATAGTATCCACAATATTTTGACCAGCTTGCACTAACTCATAAAAAATCAACGTATCTATAGAACAATATCCTAAAAATAGTTGTGCGAAACGTTGGACACTAATTTTTAATTCAGGCAGTTGAGTGGAAGTCACTTGGCGAATGCTCGGTTGCTCAGCTTTAATGAGCTCAAAAGTTCCTTCATTCCAAGGCGCATATTGGTCCTTTTCAATAGTAATAGCAAAAGACTCTTTTAAGTTTTTTAAAGGATATTTTTCCAAGAACGCTTTTACATCAACAATTCGCGCCATCATTTCAGGTCGAACCGTTGCTTGTTCTATTGGTTTTTCATGTAAGAAGAAGCTTTCATTTTTTTCATATCCTTGTTCATAAACAATACGTTTTGTCGAATCTTTATGTGAAGCGATATAACGATTCAACCCTTTGTAAGCCGCTCCTGTGAGATTCAACCAACGTATACAGATAAATTTCCCATCTTCGATTTGATAAATCAAATAGCCTGCTGCTTGATCTTGTTCATTATAGTAAATCGCAAAATAATAATTATTTTTGCCTTTAAATTTATAATCATACCACCAGTCTTCTCGTAAAAGACCGCCATGCTTATGTTTATTAGACTGTTGATCGATCTGTTTGATGGCA
Organism: Tetragenococcus sp.; assembly: GCA_030462125.1. Classification (GTDB taxonomy): domain Bacteria; phylum Bacillota; class Bacilli; order Lactobacillales; family Enterococcaceae; genus Tetragenococcus. Next base: position 31,879 of record JAKDZT010000008.1, on the reverse strand, counting down.
TCTTTGGCTTTTTCCCAAGTCATGCGTCGGACATAACCGTCTACTTTAGGGCTATCTGGCCACTTAGGGCTTTCTACATCATAGCAAATCCGTTCAAATGTTAATTCATAGCCATATTTTCGATAAAAAGGATAAGAAAAAGGATCTAGATAAGAAAGGGTAACTCCGTTTTGGTAGCAATCAAACAGCATTTGTTGCATCAATTGATCAATATTTCCTTGCCCGCGAAACGAGGGATCTGAAGAAACAAAACCAATACCAGCCATATCAAATACTTGATTGAACAGTTGTACTTTCAAAGGCGTTGCAGTAATTTGGCTTGCTAATTGGTCTTCCGAAAAAGCGCCATAAACTGTCGAATGTTCGAACAAAGTACGCAACTCTTCCTGATTTTGCTGATTATCCGAAAAGCGAAAAGCATACTGTGCTAATTGATAGCTTTCGGAAAAATTTTCATTCTGTAATTTTTTTAGTGTCACTGTCTCACCTCGTTATTTATTTTTTAAAATAAACTAAGATAGGCAATTTTATCCGCCTATCTTAGTTTATTACATTATTGTTCTGCGGCTTTTTTTAATTCTTGATCTACTCCCAGTTTAACAAATGGGACGTAAATGACAACCGCTAATACTAAGTTAACAGCCGCTAAGATAGCTCCGGCAAAACTTTGAGTCGCCAAAAATCCTCCAATAATCGGAGGCGTTACCCATGGCGGCATGAATGTTGCCACTGGAACTAACCCCAAACCAGTAGAAAAATAAGCGACACTAACCAAAACCATAGGAACAATAATAAAGGGAATAAACATGATAGGATTTAATACAATAGGTAATCCAAACATCATGGGTTCATTAATATTAAAAATCCCAGGCGCGACGCTTAAATTATTGACTACTTTATAAGCTTTATTTCTTCTTCCAACCAAATAAATGGCAATAATGAGTCCTAAAGTTGCTCCTGTCCCTCCTAAGTTGACAAAACAATCAACAAAAGGCTTATTCACGATATAAGGAGCTACTTCACCGCTACTAATCGCGTTGACGTTGGCTTCAATCGCTGGCGCATTAATCGTTTGCATAAATGGATCAATCATATTGGCACCATGCAAACCAAAGAACCATAAGAATGGCGTAATAAAAGCGATTAACAAAGCCGAACCATACGAACTAGCCATCCCCATAAATGGTTGTTGAACAATTTCGTAAAATGAATGAATCATATCTTCCACGCCAAAGGCAGCAAAAATCGCTGATACAAAGCCAAATAGTGTGATGACAATCATAGCAGGTAACAATGCCGCAAAAGACTTGGCTACTGCTGGTGGTACGCCTTCTGGCATTTTAATCACGAGTTTATCATTATCGATTAAACGCACAAATACTTCTGTCGAAATAATTGCCACGATGATTGCGACAAACAGACCAGTAGTATCCATGCCTGTAGCACCGCCAATCGTAAAAAACGAAGCTAAAGAAACGATCCCAGTAGAAACTGGATCTTTGTCATAATCTTTGGCTAAGTTACTAGCCACTAAATACGCAATCATTACGGATAGAACTGCAAAAGTACCTTCCCAAACGGAGTCACCAACGCCTTTCCAAGATTCATTAGCAAAAATTGAATTCATCAGTTCTTGGAATCCAGGCACAGGCAAATTATTGATCATAGTTGCTAGACCGCCAAGGATTAATAATGGCATCGTCACCATAAATGAGTCACGAATCGCCACAAGATGACGCTGGGAACCGATTTTGGAAGCAATGGGTACAAATTTTTCTTCCATAAAGTTTACAAATTTATCCATGTTTCCCTCCTACAGACCTAACTTTTTTATTTTTCGTCTAAACGGCGATACAAGTCAATAATTTCGGTAGCTAAATCTTTAAAAGCAATGGCTGTCATCAAATGATCCTGTGAGTGCACCATAAGCAAAGTGACATCCACATGGTTGCCCTGAGCTTCTTCGGTCAGCATATTGGTCTGTGATTGATGGGCTTGACTCAATGATGCATCGGCATCTTTTAGCTTTTGATCAGCTGTTTCAAAATCGCCTTTTTTAGCTGCCGCTATAGCTTCCATCGCATCGCTTTTAGCATTACCACCATACATAATTAGTCCCATCACAGCTTCCATATTTTCTTGCTCATCCATACGAGTACTTCCTCCTTATTTTTATTTCATCAAATTTTCCTCTTGTTGTAAGTCATTTTCACCGTTTACGACTTTAACTTTTAGAAGAAGTCTTATTTTTAGGAGCGCCTTTATTCTTTTGCTTTTTCTTTGCCTTTTTCGGCTTCTTCGGCTTATTTTTGCTTGTTTTCTTTGCTTTGGATTTTTCCGGATCTGGTTGCGTTATAGGCTTTTCAGTAGTTAGGCTGCCCCCGTGCAAATAAACCTCTTGTAGGGGTAAATTTAAGCTTTTTGCGATTTTTTTTAGTCCCGGCAAGGTACTTTCTTGCACGATGGTAATTACAGCACCTGCCTTTCCCATGCGTCCAATACGGCCCGCGCGATGTAGGTAACTATCCTGAGAATTAGGCACTTCTGCATTCACCACATAGTACAAATCTTCAATATCCAGTCCACGAGAAGCAACGTCTGTCGTCAATAATTCGACCAGTTTTTGCTGACGAAAATTCACCAAAGCTTGTTTACGCATCATCTTAGATTGGTCCGAGGCTAAACTAGCTACCGGCAACTGATGATACTGTAACTTTTCTGTCGCACTACCTAAATCTTGTACTTCGTTAAAAAAGACCAGCCCTTGAAAATCGGCCACGTTACCCAACCTTCTCAAAGCATCTACGGTTCTTCTGGCAGGATAAACCAAATAATAATGCGCAACTTGTTGATGGCTATCGTCTTCTTTTGTTACATCGATCACCGGTAGATCTTGTTGAAATACTTGCTTAATCATCGGTAAAGCTTTTGTTCCGGTAGCAGAAAAGAAAGCATACTGACTGGTTTTCGGAATACTTTTAATGATCGATTGCATAAAGCCGACCGCTTCTTTTTGTAATAGTTGATCGGCTTCATCTAAAATGACCGTTTGTATATGCGCTGCCTTCACCTTTTTATCTTTCATTAATTCTACAAGACGACCGGGCGTTCCAATAAGTACTTCAGGTTTAGCTTTTAATTTTTCGACTTGTCTTTTCTTATTCGCTCCACCAATGAGCGATTGTACTTGCAACCCCAAATCTGTTGCCCAGGTTCGTGCGACATCAGCAACTTGCACGCCTAATTCTTGGGAAGGCGTCACAATGAGTAATTGGTTCCCATGTCCTGCTTGAATTTTTAAAAGTGTTGGCCACAGGTAAGCTAATGTCTTGCCGGTCCCGGTGGGGGCGACGCCGACAAGGCTTTTTCCTTGATATAGATCAGAAAAAACTCTTTCTTGTATCAAAGTTGCTTGCTCAAAGCCTGCTGATGTTGCTCTTTGCTGCCAAATTTCTGGCAGGAATTGATTTTCCATATTTTTCCTCTATTCTTGGTCGGCGTCAAATACGACGCCCGCCTGTTTTCTTAATTCATATATGACCCAATTGACATTACGAGCTAGTTCCACCCATTCTTCATATCTTTGTCCACAAGTTTCATCTGTAGGGTGTTGGATAATTTTAGCAAAGTCACTTGCCTCTTCTATCATCGGGTTTTCTTTAGCGGAAACTTCGATTTCAAGTGGTACTTGGTCATCTGTACGTTTATACAACCTTGCCTGATTGATCGAGTTGACCGCATCCAGCCACAATGTACCATCGTCAAAATAAATTTCTGAAGGCAAGTGGGCTTCACCAATTTTGCCGTGTTGTAAGACTACATCAAAATTGTCATAGCGAAGAATAATTATTCCCATCCCATCAACGCCTGTCTGGATTTTTTGCGCAAAGTGATGAACTTTTTTAGGCACGCCAAACCAACCTAAGGCAGCATAAATGAGATAAACACCTAAATCCGCTAAAGATCCGCCTGAAAAATGAGGAGAAAAGATGTTGGGAGCTTCTCCTTGTACGACTTGATCATAACGAGAGGAGTATTTCATATAGCTGAAGTTTGCGCCGATAATATGATTGAGCGTAGGTAAAAATTCTTTCATTTTTTTGAAGCTTTCTTCATGAATATTACGAGCTGCTTCAAAAAAGAAGACTTGATTTTCATTGGCTTGTTTGATGATTGTTGCCATTTCTTTAGGCGTTGAAAATGCGGGTTTTTCAACAATCACATTTTTACCAGCCGCAATTGCTTGTTGCGCTTGGACAAAATGCAGACTATTCGGAGAAGCAATATAGACAGTATCCATTTCTTCTAAGGCAAAAAAATCGGCTAAATCATCCACATATTGCCGAGTTCCTGCATATTTTTCGCCAAATTCTTGGGCTTTGGCAAGCTTACGAGAATAAACAGCTGACAGTTCGTATTCTCCAGTCGCAAGCGCAGCCTGTACAAATTGGTGGGTAATCCAGTTGGTTCCTATAATTCCTAAATGGATCATTGTCATTCCTTCTTTCTTTTCTTTATTTAAGTGGATCGCTAAAAGAAGCGTCTAAATCAAAGGGCACTTCTTTTATAATTTCAAGTTGTCTCGCACTCACCTGACAAGCATAACAAAGAAAACGAACGCCATTTCCCATGGCTGTACGAGCTGTGCTTTTTAATTCCGGTTGCATTGCTTCATGAATTGTTGCTACGTCAATATTCTCAAATTGTGCCACAAAAACAACATAACTATGGGCGCCGCTTTTTTGAGCTTGAATTAATTCGCGGACATGTTTTAAACCGCGTTTTGTTGGCGCATCAGGAAATGCACCGATTCGTTTATTTTCCAACGTCATTCCTTTTACTTCAACGAATCCAGTTTCTGCTTGATCGGTTTCAAAGTAAAAATCTATACGTGACTGGCCATAAGCGACTTCTCTTTTAAGTAAGGTAATCTTGCCTTTTAACCCGGGCAAAACAATACTTTGCTCAAGTAAGGACTTAAATATCACTTCATTAGGGGCACTACTATCTATATTATACCAGTGATCTTGCTTTTTTACTGCAATTAGATCATAAGCTGTCTTTCTTTTAGTATTGGGTAAAAAATTTAAAGCAACTAAAGCCTCGGAAACAAGTACTTCTTTGCCTCGTCCTGTATTTTTGACGTGGACATCGACAATTTCGCCAGTTTTTTCTAAGCGACAACTTGCTACAAAACGGTTTTTCCTTTGTAGAAAATAAGCCAGTTGAACGTGTTTATACTCCATTTTATCACCTGCTACAAAAATTTTACCACATCTTCTTAATTTCTACTTAAAAAACCGTGATTAATTTACGTTATGCTTAGTAAAAATTTGATAATGAGCAAAATAAAAGATTTCCTTAGAGCTTATTTTAGATTGAATCTTGCCTGAACTTTTGGTAGAATTCATCTTGATTAAATCAAAGGAGACTCATACATGAATAAAAAACGTTTTATTCCCTTTGTCATGGGGATTATTTTTTTACTTTCTTCGCTGTTTTCTACTACTGAGGTCGCAGCTGAAGACCTTGACATCAGAGCCGAGGCAGCTATTTCGGTGGACTACGATACAGGGAAGATTTTCTATGAACAAGATAGTGATGAAAGCAGAGGAATTGCTTCAACAACCAAATTGATCAGTCTATATCTAATTGAAAAAGAGATTCAAGACGGTGATCTTGCTTGGGACGATGAAGTTCCTATTTCAGAAGATGTGGCAGAATTGAGTGAAAATCTCGATCTTTCTAATGTTCCTCTTGACCAAAACGAACATTATACAGTACAGGACTTATTTGAAGCGGCTGTCATTGAATCAGCGAATGCAGCAACGATTGCTTTAGCAGAAAAAGTGGCTGGTTCTGAAGAAGAATTTGTCGACCAAATGCGTGAACAGCTCGAAGATTGGGGCATTATTGATGCTAAAATTGTGAATAGTACAGGCTTATCGAATGAGTTTTTAGGCGATAACATTTATCCTGGAACTACAAAAGAAGATGAAAATGAACTATCTGCTAAGGATTTAGCTATTGTTACTCGCAATTTGTTACAAGATTTTCCTGATATTCTAGAAGTAACAAGCATTCCAGAAAAAGAATTTGGCGCAGATACTTCTACACCTTTTGACATGGAAAATTTCAATAAAATGCTCCCTGGTTTATCCTCAGAAAGAGCAGACGTAGACGGAATGAAAACTGGAACGACCGAATTAGCGGGAGCTTGTTTTGTCGGTACCACTGAACAAAATGGTACTCGGATCATCACCGTGATTTTAGACGCAACAGATCATGATGATATCGAAAATGAAGGCGCTCGGTTTGATGAGACCAATAAATTGATGGATTATACATTTGATCATTGGAAACAAGAAACTGTGTTAACAGATAACGATCCAATTCCAGAAATGCCTTCAATCTCTGTCCCTCAAGGAAAAAGTCAAACATTGCCAGTAGCTGTCCAAGATGAAATTGACCTTTGGATGCCAACTGACAAAAACACAGACGATGTTTCTTATCAAACGTCTTTAGAAGATGACGAGGTAGAAGCTCCGGTAGAATCTGGTGCTAATGTTGGCACGGTCCAAGCACAAGTCGAAGATGATGATTTAGGCTATTTGGATAACGAAGATGGTAAAGAGCGCTCCACTAGCGCCATTGTAACAACTTCTGGTACCGAAAAAGCGAATATTTTCACCACAGCTTGGCGTAATATTAAAGGCATTTTTCAGTAACAAAAACAGATAACTGAACGATTTAACATTTACTAACGGTAAATGTTAAATCGTTCAGCTTTTTTGAAATATTCTGTTGGTCAAAAATAAGACAGAGCTTTCGTAACACTCTGTCTTAAACAGCTAAATTTACTAAGTTTTTATATCATTTTAACGGGAAAATACAACTCAACTTCCCCCGAAGTAAAATTAGGTAGATAATGTTCTTGAACAGCTCCGACTAGGTTGTGCCCTTCTCGTGGTAAAATTTCTTCAAACATTTTCTGAGTCATTGAATCAAGATTAGGCGCATCCGTTTTAACGACTAAATACTCCATTGCTGGAATTTCCCAGTATTGCCAACCTTCAGGCACTGGAGTAATGACGGGCAGCTCAATTCCTGCTAAATATTTTCCTTGTTCTTGCCAAGGTGCCAGCCACTGCTTATCATCTGACATTAATCCCCATAAATCTGCCTCTTCCGTTTCTTTATCAACAAGTTCATTCAATTCGTCCAAATCCTGATAAACGGCTTTCCACAATTCAGGTACCCAAGTAGGGGCATCTTCTGCTGGCCCTTGACCTTCTTTACCAATAACGACAAACACTGGCTTAGTCGTTTGGATCACTTCACCTAGTTCCAAATAATCATCTCCTTCATTTTGCTCTTCTTTATTGTAACGAATTTTTTACAATTGAGCGAATATTACAAGTATTTATTAAAAAATTTTGCTATACTATGCCTACAAGGAGTGAATTTTATGAACTATGAGTACATCCCTTGGTTTGTGCTACCTTATATATTACTCGTTTTTATCCTTATAAAACGACATAAAAAAAGTAACAAGCCTGGTTTCTTTTTAAAACTAGCCTACGGATCTTTTTTCTATTTAATCCTATATTTAGCCACTATTGAAGCTCTCAATAAAAGTTATTTTTTTATTGTTCCGCTGCTTTTTTTTGGTCTTTTTGCTTGGATGTTTCACCGCGAAAAGGCACGTGTGATGAATGGTTTCCTTTTTAACCTATTTATTATTAGTTTGGGCATTTATTTAATCTATAATTTTTTAATCACACAAGATCTACTCGTGTTTGGTTTGCTCTCTTTAGTTGGTATTTTATTTCTAGCGGTTGCTTTATTTGGCTTTACGGGTTTGATTATTTTATTTTACTGGAATGCTCTTGTGGTCATTAGAAGAGAAACACATTCATTAGCAAACTTATTGACCTTAATTTTAGCAGTTTTAATGTCTATATGGTTGGTTTATGATTCATTTATCGCTAACATGCTGCCAAATTGGGCAACATTATTACTATCTATTTTACCGGCAATGTTTGCCTATTTTGTTATTGCCTTTTTAAATTTTCTCAGCGCTTCGATTTTATATCAATTTAACCGTCCCTCTTATAAGCAAGACTTTATTATTGTTTTAGGCGCAGGTCTAGTTCATGGGGAATATGTTTCTCCTTTACTAGCTAGTCGTATTCAGCGCGCGATCACTTTTTATTATCAACAACGAAAGTATACTCGACATTTAGTAAGATTTATTATGTCTGGTGGCCAAGGACCAGATGAAAAAGTTCCTGAAGCGGTAGCGATGAAAAAATATGCTCTTCAACAAGGGATTCCAGAAGAGGATATTTTAATCGAAACGAACTCGGCCACCACACTTGAAAATATGCAATATTCCCGAGAAATTATCGACCATTCAGGAATCAAATCGCCTAACGTCATCTTTTCATCCAATAATTACCATATTTTCCGCGCTGGGATATTTGCAAAAATGGCGCATTTAAAAGCAGAAGGAATTGGTGCCAAAACAGCATTTTACTACCTTCCCAACGCTTTTTTACGCGAATTTATCGCCGTCATTGCTATGAAGCGAAAGCGGCATTTTACCATTGTTGGTGTGATGGGATTTTTATTATTAGGGCTATCCATTATTTCACAAATCTTCAGCCCTTAAGACCCGCGCATTCAACAAGGGAACTTTTGCTTAATGTATGTAAAGTGTAAAATTTATCAAGGCTTGTAGTAGTGAGGAAAAAAAGTCGTTATTTGTAATTAGATCGTGACAGCTACTAATGGCAACGCCCCTTATTTTTCAAAAGATGGAGAGCGTTTCTTGAAAGTAGCTCTAGAAATTAGAAATCTAAGGTAGATTCAAAATAGGGACCCTAGAAATTAGAAATCTAGGGTAGATTCAAAATAATGACCCTAGAAATAAAAAATCTAGGGTAGGTTCAGAATAGGGACCCTAGAAACCAGGAAAACTAGGGTAGGATTCGAATAAAACTTTTCATATTATGATTAAATCTCTCAATCGCGCAAAAAAACTTGAACTAAAAAAATAGTTCAAGTTTTTTTCTAAGCTGATTGTTTTTTCTTAAATGTTGTATTCCAACGATGTTTAATTCGTTCACTCATTGGAAGACTTGCTTCTTTTACTGCACAATATTTGTCGACCATTGTTACGATATAACTTTCTTTATAACGTGGTGGTGCAATGGTAGCGCCAAACATATGCTTAATGATAATATCTTTTTCCATGTCTGTTAATTCAGTTAATTTTTCAGCGTTTTTACAAGCGATTCGTGGATGCACATAGGCATGAGTTCCTTCATCAAACTTGGTTGTGCGCCAATCGTAATAAAACAAGTCATGTAGCAACCCTGCACGAGCACAAGCTTTGGCATCTCCGTTGAATCTCTTTGCTAATTTATAACTACTATATGAAACGCTGATAGAATGTTCTAAACGTGTAGAATGTCTGTGTTGAACAAACACGCCTAATTTTTGAACCTCTTCTGTTTCAAGTAAATCCTCTACATAGGAAACATATTCCGGATCTTCTTGCCAAGTTATTTTCATATAAATTGATTGCCACCTTTTTTGGACTTTTATATATTTACACTTTCGAGTATAACACGTTTTCACCTACAAGCTAAACATTCAAACAAAAAAACGCTTAATTTTAAAAGTTCCTTAACCTCTTAGATCAATGCATACATTAAAATTCCGGCTGCAACTCCGACATTAAGCGATTCAGCAGCACCATATATAGGAATATACAAGTTTTGGTCTGTCATTTGTAAAATTTCTTCCGTCATTCCTTGGCCTTCATTACCTAGAATAAGAGCAAAAGATGGCGTTTTTTCAACCTGTGTGTAGGATAAAGCTGCTTGATCTAATTTGGTACCGTAAACGTTACTACCCATTTTTTTGAATTCAGGGATCGTTTCTTTTATGTCCCCGCTGAAAATGGGTAAATGAAACTGGCTTCCTTGCATACTTCGTAACACTTTACTACTATACTTGTCAGCCGATCCTTTTCCTAGAAACACACCATCAAAACCTGCTGCATCAGCTGTTCGTACGATCGTACCAACGTTTCCAGGATCTTGCACATTGTCTAGTAACAACCATTTGCCAGAAAAATCTGCAAGGTTCGGATCACTTTTTTGCACTAAGGCAATCATCCCTTGAGGCGTGGGTAATTCAGATAGAGCTTTCATCGCCTCATCAGAAAGTAAATAATAATCAAGCTGATAGCGCTCAACCCATTCTTGCCATAATTGCAAGCCGCGTTCGTCAAGATAAACTTCTTTAATCTTTGCGTTAGCCTTTGCCGCTTCTTCCACTAAATGAAAGCCTTCTAATAAATAATTCTCCGATTGGCTACGATATTTTCTTTGATGAAGTTTCTTTAATTCTTTTATTTTGTTATTTTTTGCTGCTTGGATCTCTTTCACAATTTCACCTCAAAGCTATTATAACACAAAAAATTGCTTTACTTGTTCATTTCTTTAAAAAGCGCTATTATGTAGTTAAAAGAGGAGGGTTACAACATGAGAAAAGTACGAATGATAGTCGAAGGACGTGTACAAGGTGTAGGTTTTCGTTATTCTACCAAAATGGTCGCTGATGAGTTGGGCGTTACCGGCGTTGCAAGAAACGAAATGGACGGTTCGGTATCAATGGAAGCTTGTGGTGAAGATAATGCGATAGAACGCTTTATTCAAAGGGTTAAAGAATCCCCTTCTCCTGCAGGGCATGTGTCTAATATCAAAGTTGAAGATGATCCATCAATTAAAGAACGCAATAGCTTTATCGCTAATTAAAAATTTCTTTTTCTTTCCTTTATTTTGTTATTGTACATTGAAAAACAGCCCGTTTTTTAGTATAGTTAAGTTTGTGCAAAATTAAGGAAAGTAAAGGAAAATAACATGAATAAAATAAAAAAATGGCTGCTTACTTCTGGCCTTTTAGCAACGTTGATCACACTTAGCGGTTGCGTAAAACGTCTAGACGATGGATCGCCTGATCCTAGTGGCCTCATTTATCGCTTTTTAGTAAATCCCTTAGGTAGCTTTTTAACCTATATGGCTGATAATTGGGGATTAGGTTTTGGTTGGGCTATCATTGTTTTAACGATCATTATTCGTTTTATTTTAATGCCGTTAATGATTCATCAATCGCGTAAATCAATGTTTCAATCAGAGAAAATGCAATATTTGAAACCACAAATCGATATTGCCCAAGCTAATATGAAAAAAGCCTCTTCCCAAGAAGAACAAATGCAAGCACAAAAAGAAATGCAAGAGGTCTATAAAGAAAACAATGTCAGTATGTTCGGTGGAATTGGTTGTTTACCATTATTGATTCAAATGCCGATCTTTTCGGCCTTATTCTTTACTACCCGTTATACGCCGGGGATTGGATCAGCTACCTTTTTTGGTATGAACCTAGGTGAACGTAGTTTAGCGCTCGTTGTGTTTGCCGGATTAGCTTATGTCGCTCAATCGTTTATTTCAATGATTGGAATTCCTGCTGAGCAGAAAAAACAAATGCGTAGTATGATGATCGTTTCACCGATGATGATCGTATTTGTATCCCTTTCTTCACCTGCTGGAACTACTTTATATTGGGTTGTTGGTGGGATCATCGGATGTATTCAAACATTTATTACCAATGTTTTGATGAAACCGCGCATCAAAAAACAAATTGCTAAAGAAATGGAAGAAAATCCGCCAAAAACTGTTGTTACTGAACGAAAAGAGCCGTCGCCTGCCACTGAGGCTAAACAAAAAGCAGCAGCTAAGCCGACAAATTCTAATAAAAATAGAAACAGAAACGCGGGTAAGCAGCAACATCATCATAACAATAATTAAGAATGAAGCGAAATGGGAAGAAGTTCTTCCTTTTTCGCTTTTTTTAAGGAGGTCGCTCATTATTGCTAGAAGCTTATTTAAATATTTTAGTGATTTTTTTATTAATGTTTGTCGGTTATTTTTTATCTTATAGACAATGGTTTTCTAATCGTACAGCGGATGTATTTTCTAAACTCGTATTAAACTTGGCTTTACCTTTTAATATGTTTCTAACGATAACTGACAATTTTTCTAAAGAGGAATTTCTATCTCTTTTTCAAGGAATGATCATTCCTATTCTTTCAATGCTTTTAACCATGCTTGTCAGTATAGTCTATCGTCGGCTTTTTCAAGTTAAAGCTTCCCGTAGAGGGATTTTTACAACGATTTTTACTTGTTCAAATACCATTTTTATTGGCTTACCTATTAACTTAGCTATTTTCGGTGAAGAAGCTGTCCCTTATGTTTTGTTGTATTACATCATCAATACAACGATTTTTTGGACATTAGGGGTTTACTTTATTGCCTTAGACGGTCCACAGATCAAAGAAGCCACCGTCACTTTCAATCCCTTAGCCGTTCTTAAAAAAATCTTCTCTCCTGCTCTATTGGGTTTTTTAATCGGATTGGTTTGGATGTTATTAAATATCAAAGTTCCCGAATTTCTCGCTGACTTTGGAACCTATCTGGCAAACTTAACGACCCCTTTATCCATGTTTATCATAGGAATCATCGTCTATTTTCATGGGATTAAAAATCTCAAATTAAATAAAGATATTATCGGTGTATTATTGGGGCGCTATGTGTTTTCTCCTTTAATTGTCTGGTTGTTAGGCCAATGGATTACAGTTCCTACCTTAATGTTGCAAGTATTTATCATTCAAGCCGCAATGCCGGTGCAAAACTCTATCCCTATACTCGCACGTAGCTATCGTGCAGATGAAGAGTTTGCCGCTTCTAGCTTGGGATATTCGGTCTTATTGTATTTACTCTATATTCCTTTCTTATTAAAAATAATTTATATGGTATAAATAAAAGCCAAGTAAAATCAGGTAAAATCCCGACTTTACTTGGCTTTTATTTTATTTGGTTACTAAGTCATTTAAACTTGCGACAGCAATAGCCATTTGCGTGATTTTTCTTAACAACGCCAAACGGTTATTACGTACCGCTTCATCGTCTGTCATTACCATTGTTTGATCAAAGTAATCCTCAATAAGTGGACGTAGATGGGTCAAAGCTTGGTAATTTTCTTCCACGGTTTGTTGAGCAAATTTTCCTTCAAGTTCTTTAACAGCTTGATATAAGTTTTCTTCCGTCTCATTTTCAAATAGCGAAGGATCAACAGCATTTTTGCTTTGATCTTTTTGCCCTAAATTCATTACGCGCGTCAAAGCTTCAATGGAAGATTTGAAATCTTCATCATGTAAATGTTGACCTAAGGTATTCGCGGCTTCAAATAATTGATGTAGGTCGTCTTGATCAGCGTCTAAAACAGCGTCAATGACATCATAGCGATGCTCTTGTGCTAATAAAAATTGTCGTAAACGTCCTTTTAAAAAGTTACGAACTTCTGCGGCTTGGTCTGCTAAATGAGCCCCGTAACGCCCTTCATTTTGGTTAATCGTTTCTTCAATTTTTTGTTGTAAGGAAGTAAAAGGAAATGGCCAATGCTTAGCAGCTAAAATTCGCACAATGCCATAAGTTTGTCGTCTTAAAGCATACGGATCGCTGGAACTTTTCGGTTTCAATCCTGCGGCAAAAAAGGTCAATAAACTATCCAACTTATCAGCAATTGCTAAAACAGCTCCGATATTTGAGGTTGGTAACTCTCCTTCACTAGCAATAGGCAAATAATGTTCTCGTATCGCTTGAGCTACCTCTGGCTTTTCACCTTTTAATAAAGCATATTTTTCGCCCATAATCCCTTGTAATTCGGGGAACTCGTCAACCATATTAGTCACTAAATCAAATTTATAGATTTGAGCTGCACGTTGTAAATCCGCTAATTCTTCTGTAGATAAGCCTAGGTATTTTCCAATAATTTGCGTAATCGTTTGGACTCGTTGCATTTTTTCATACATGGAACCAATTTTTTCATGAAAAGTAACATTCTTTAACTTTTCGACGCATTCATCAATGCTTAATTTTTGATCTTCTTGATAAAAGAATTCCGCATCTTCCAAGCGTGCTACTAGGACTTTTTCGTTCCCTTGTGCAACATTTTCAATTTTAGTTTCATTTCCGTTGCGCACGGATATAAAATGAGGTAAAAGTTTACCTTCTGGCGTTTTTACAGCAAAATAGCGCTGATGCTCTTTCATAGAAGTAACGAGTACTTCCACTGGAAGTTGTAAATATTTATCTGCAAAATCTCCTACAAAAGCTGTGGGGTATTCCACTAAATTATTAACCTCCGCTAATAAATCCTCATCCATGTCAATTTGCCAATGATGTTCTTGGGCAATAGCTTGCATTTGTGTTTCAATCATTTCTTGTCGTTTAAAATGATTTGCAATAACAAATTGTTCTTGTAATTGTTCTTCATACATATCAGCATGTGCTAATTTAACTGACTTACCTAAAAAACGATGACCGTAAGTGATACGATCTGTTTGAACGTCTAAAATCTTAAACGGTACAACTTGTTCACCCAATAATGCAACTAACCAACGGATAGGACGTATATATTCAAAATCAAACTTATTCCAATGCATGGTCACTGGAAATGTCAAACTGGTGATAACATCTTTTAAACCAGACAATACATCAAACGCGTTTTTCCCTACTGTTTTCTTTGTTACATAAACATATTCTGTATCTTTGATTGTTTTAAAGTAAATATCATCTGTCGTTAATCCTTGGCCACGAACAAAACCTTGAGCCGCTTTACTCCAATGGCCATTTTCATCTAATGCAATTTTTTTCGCCGGACCTTTAATTTCTTCTTCGGTATCTGCTTGTTTTTCTGCTAAGTCTTGTACTTGAATAGCTAAACGTCTAGGCGTGGAAAAAGAGTTGATAGCTGAAAACGCTAAATGATTTTCTTGTAAAAACTGCTTCGTCTTTTCTTCTAATTGTAAAATGCTTGGTGCAACCACATAGGCTGGCATTTCTTCTAATCCGACTTCCACTAATAAATTTTCCGTCATTTTAGTCTTCCTCCTTCAACAATTCTTCTGCTTGCGCACGATCTAGTAATGGATAACCAAGTTTTTTACGTTCTTCGACAAATAATTTGGCTACTTCTTTTGCCATATTGCGAATACGCGCTAAATAGCCTGCACGCTCGGTCACTGAAACCGCGCCTCTTGCATCTAATAAGTTAAAGGTATGACTACATTTTAAAATATAATCATAGGCCGGATGAACGAGATTTTCAGCGATACAACGTTGCGCTTCGTCTTCAAATTTTTCAAAATTATCTAATAGCATCTCTTGATTACTCAGATCAAAAGAATAACGAGAATGTTCATATTCGGGTTGTTTAAAAATTTCCCCATATTTAATGCCTTCGGTCCATTCTAAATCAAAAACATTATCCACTTCTTGGATATAAGAAGCCAAACGTTCTAGACCGTAAGTCAATTCTGCAGTGACTGGATAGCAAGCTAAACCGCCCACTTGTTGGAAATAAGTGAACTGGGTGATTTCCATGCCATCCAACCACACTTCCCAACCAACACCAGCACAACCCATCGAAGGGTTCTCCCAGTTATCTTCCACAAAACGAATATCATGTTCTAAAGGATCAATTCCTAACAAAGTTAAACTTCCTAGATAAAGATCTTGAATATTTTCAGGCGACGGCTTCATCACCACTTGTAGTTGATGATGCTGATACAAGCGGTTAGGATTTTCTCCATAACGGCCATCTGCGGGTCTTCTTGAAGGTTCAACATAACAGGCATTCCATGGCTCTGGGCCAATCGCACGTAAAAGCGTATACGGGCTCATGGTTCCTGCCCCTTTTTCTGTATCATAGGCTTGCATAAGCATACAGCCATTGTCTGACCAATATTTTTGCAAGCTTAAAATCATTTCTTGTAGCGTTACTTTTTTTGTCATTTTTTTTCTCCCTTCAAATTTATCAATAAAAAAGTCCCTATACCTATACAAGCTATGTATAGATATAGGGACGAATAACTCGCGGTTCCACCCTACTTCCGATAAAATATCGGCAGCTTTTTGCTTGTGCTCCCTAACGCCTGTGGTAAAAGGTCTTCTATCTGGCTTACACTCTCCCAGACTCGCTCAAAGAAGGTTTTCTCTTCCTTTAAAAGGTCATCGCACTATTTTTATTAATACTATCATAGTTGCAAAAGGAGTCATTTGTCAAATAAAAAATAAAACTTTCTGAAAGTCTTCAGCTTATTTAGGCTTTAAAACCTCACCCCAGTCATCCATTTGATCGATAAATTTTTTACTTTTTAAATTTAGGCCAACGTACTCTTCATAAAGTTGGTCAATGGTTTGTCGAATCGCTTTTTTTATCTCTTTTTTTACTTTGATAGAGTGAATTTTATCATAAGAAATTTGCGAGAAAAGACGAATAAAATGAATTGCCCGCGGATCCGCATGATAACGATAGAAATCACGATCCCAATGTTTTTCGCATAAAATTCCATTATATTTGGAAGAATAATCAAACTTTCCCTGCGTCCTACCACAAACCGCACATTCACGCCAGTTAATAGTAATACCGAAACGCTGTAAAATTTGAATTTCAAAAATATTGGTTAAAACCTGGCCATCAATCCCCTCATCTAGTAGAGCCAATGCTTGATATAAAAAGGAATAAAGATGAGGATCATAAACTTTATCTTCAATTGCAGCGTCAGCTAAATTCATCATATAAGTAGCATAACCCGCCGCAAAAATATCTTCTTGAATATGTGTAAAGGGATGGATAAACTTGGCACTATTCAAAAAAGAAAGCCCTTCGCTGTTGAATTTACCAATATAAGTCGCTTGTGTATAAGGTAAAATAGCTGGCGTCAGAGGGTTATTTTTACGATGCGCCCCTTTGACATAAAACATTAACTTTCCACTAGATTCAGTAAAAATTTTAACTAACATATCTTTTTCTTTATGATCCTTGCGAAATAAAATAATTCCCTTTGTTTCAGCTTGATTCATGCCCCCATCTCCTTTGAGTAGAAGGTTAAAGTGTTTCTTTCTTATAACCGAAATCATCTAAGGACCGTTGTTTATCGCGCCAGTCTTTTTGGACTTTTACCCAGAGTTCTAGATAGACTTTATCTCCTAACATTTTTTCGATATCTTGGCGGGCTTTAATCCCGATTTGTTTCAGCATTTTCCCGCCTTTACCGATAATAATCCCTTTTTGGCTATCCCGCTCAACAATGATTGTTGCTTGAATACGGATTTTGTCATTTTCGTCTCGTTTCATCGAATCAATTGTTATAGCCACCGAATGTGGTACTTCTTCTTGTGTCAAAAGCAAGACTTTTTCACGAATGAATTCTGATACAATAAAATATTCAGGATGATCCGTAATTTGTTCTTCGGGGAAGTATTGGGGGCCTTCAGGCATTTGTTCTTCTAGTAATTGCATTAAAGTGGCAAAATTATTGCCTTGTGTGGCCGAAAGCGGAACGACTTCAGTAAATGCCATTTGCTTAGCGTAATCTTCAATGATCGTTAATAAATCATCCGGATGGACTTTATCAATTTTATTAATCACTAAAAAGACAGGGGCTTCCAGTTTTTGTAACCTTTCAATAATAAAGTTATCCCCTTTTCCACGCTTTTCATCGGCACTAACCATAAACAATACTGCTTCAACTTCTTGTAAAGCGTCATAGGCTTCATTTACCATATAATCGCCTAGACGATGTTGTGGTTTATGAATCCCCGGTGTATCGATAAAAACCATCTGTATGTTTTCTGTCGTATAGACGCCTTGAATTTTGTTACGCGTTGTTTGTGCTTTATCACTCATAATAGCAATTTTTTGCTCGACAATACGGTTTAACAAGGTGGATTTTCCTACATTGGGACGACCAACAATCGCCACAAATCCAGATTTATGTTCTGTCATTTACTATTTTCCTCTTTTCTAATAGATTAACAATTGATAAATTTTCGGTAAAAAGATGAGTGCCGCTACAAATATAGAAAAAATAGCCGTCATTAAAACAGCTGCTGCTGCAATGTCCTTTGCTTTTTTTCCTAATGGATGAAAGTGTCTACCTGTTGTCATATTTACAATATTTTCGCAAACAGTATTTAGCATTTCCATTGCCAGTACTAAAAAAATACAGAGTCCAATCCACAACCATTCAAAACGGTCAAGCTGGAATAAAAAACCTAAAAGAATAACTAAAAACGCGCAAACTGTATGAATGCGCATATTTCGTTCATCTTTATAGACCGTTTTTACCCCAGTCATCGCAAATTCGATCGAGTTTATTAGACTTTTACTTTTTTCTACATTGTTTTTTTTATCGTTTGAGTCCATAGGCATTCAAAATTTCCTTTTGTAATCCAAACATCACTTTTTCATCTTCAGGCGTCATGTGATCGTAGCGGTTGATATGCAAAAAGCCATGAAGAGCTAAGAAACCAACTTCACGCTCGTAACTGTGTCCGTATTCCCTAGCTTGTTCGTAAGCCCGCTCAGTTGAAATCATAATGTCTCCTAACTCATTAGGCAAATCCGTCCACTCGTCCGCAGCAAAAAAGATTGGAGTTTCCTCTTCTCCTTCGTCTTCAATGGCAAAACTAATAACATCGGTCGGTGCGTCTTTTCCACGATAGTCACGATTAATCTCTTGAATTCCTTCATTATCCATAAAAGTCACGGACATTTCAGTATTATCTGGAAGTTTCAAGTAGTCTGCAGCAAATTGCAGCAGACTTTCGATATCTGTCATTTCTTTTTTACTTACCTGCTTAGTATCATCAATAAAAGTAATTTCCATTATTGTCCGCTTCTTTCCTGTTCTTCTTTCATTTTTTCAGCTTCAGACTTCATTTTAGGATATTTAATCCGAGAATGGAAGGTACTGCACAAGCCGTTAATGAGAGATCTTTTGATTATTTTCAATTCTTTTAAGGTTAATTGTGCATCGTCTAACTGTCCATCAAGCATCCGGTCCGTAATTAAATTTGAGACAAATTCATCAATTTTTTCATTGGTCGGCTCATCCATCGCCCGAACGGCTGCTTCACAACTGTCAGCAATGCTAACGACGCCAGCTTCTTTTGTTTGAGGAATAGGACCTGGATAACGAAAGTCTTCTTCAGTAACTTCAGGATTACGCTCTTTGGCTTTGGAATAGAAGAATTTCATCAAGGTCGTCCCATGATGCTGTTGACAAATATCAATAACCATTTGTGGCATTTTTTCTTGTTTTAAAACTGCCACGCCATCGCTCACATGTCCAAATATAATTTGTTTGCTATCTTCTGGTAACAAGAAATTATGCGGATTTTCGGCTCCTTGAGGTAAGTTTTCTACAAAGAAATTCGCATGTTTTAACTTGCCGATATCATGATAATAACAAGCGACTCGCGTTAATAATGAATCTCCGTTAAGTTCAGCTACAGCGTTGGCACTTAGATTAGCTACCATCATACTATGATGATAAGTACCTGGCGCTTCTTCTAATAACTTTTTCAATAATGGATGATTCGGGTTGCTTAGTTCATTTAAAACAATATCACTATTATCTGTTACCATTAATTCAATAAATTGATACAGTCCAACGCCCATTAGTAATGACAAAATGCTTCCTGCTAAACTGCAAGCTAGCGCGATCCATGTTTGACTATCCGCAAAATCAACGCCTTGTAGTACAAATAAAATAACGCTAACTAAGAAAGGAAATACAACAATCCATAGTACCGACTGTCGTCCTTGATGAGAAATGCGTTTTCTTGCCAGCAAAGTTCCCATAAGCCCAGAAAACATATAGGTAATTAAAATGATAGGCAAGACATTCGTTCCTACTGCATCATAAAAAATGAAAGTTGCGAGTACAACCTGAAAGGCTGCTGCTAAAATTCCAGAGCGACGATTAACAAATAAATTCAAAACGACAGGAATAAAGGCTGCTGGGAAAAATAACGGAATATAGGCAACCGCTTCTGTTTGAAAAAGTTGGAAAAATTTCATAAACACTAGACTCAATGTCATGGCAGCTGTATAAAAAACCATTTGGTTTTCCCGTTCATCTTTATTTTTTACTGGATATGTAAAATAAAGTAAAACAACAATTTGCAGTAGTGAAACTAAAATAATCGCTACAAAAGGAAAGAAGGATTGATTTTTCTCCGTCATTCCTAATACATTCAGTTTTTGAATGGCCGTTGAGTCAATTTGCGAACCTTCGCGCACAATTACTTCGCCTTGATAGATCATTACCGGCTCTACCGAATCTTCGGCTTCTTGCTTTAATTCATCCGTTTTTTCTTCATTTAAAAAGGTATTTACGTCAACACCTTCGTCCACTAGATAATTTACTGCTTCTTTTTGTTCATTGGATAAATCCAACTCATTCACTTGTTCTTGTGCTTCCTGACGAGCTGAATCTAAATTGGATTGACGGACTTGCTCGTCCATTTTCTGATCAACAGCTTGCAAACTTTCTTCTTTGACTTGCGTTAAATCATCTTGATTCAAATCAAAAGCCAGTTGGTAAAAGCTACGAGGAATTTGTTGATAGAAGGTGATATCATCACTATCAACTTGCTCTAGTTCCTTCTTTAAAGCAGACATTTTTTCATCTTCTGTCACTTCTTCATCCGAATCATCCTCTGCTTCTTCACTGTCTTTTCTAACCTTTTCTACCATATCGAATAACTGTTCAATTAACTGGTGTTGTTCACTAGTAACCTCGTCCTGATAGGTATATTCGGGAACGACTGCATCAGCAGCCAGTTCTTTTTTTTGATCAGTAGCAGGGGTATCTTCCACTGTTTTATTCGCTCGAATACTTTCTTCTGCCACTTGGCCTTCTTTATAGTTGGTATCTGTTTGATGCACACTCGAATAAAGAATGCCACTAGTAATTAGAAAAAAGAGTAGTAGCAAAACGGGTAGAAAGTACTTTCCCATTTTATTTTTTAAACGTTTCAAAGGTGCAATGATCATATTTTTCCTTCCTCCTCTGTTGTTTTCTGGCAAACAAACCGAGGCTTTAGGCTATCTTTTTTACTTTTTTTGGTCATAAGCCGCAATGATCTGTGCCACAACAGGGTGACGTACCACATCACTGGCATCAAAGTTGACAAAAGCAATATTTTTAATATTACTCAAAGTTTTCTGTGCATCGACTAAACCACTCGTTGCACCTTTGGGTAAATCAATTTGGCTAATATCACCATTCACGATCATTTTCGAATGAAAGCCTAGCCGGGTCAAAAACATTTTCATTTGAGCGACCGTCGTATTTTGCGCTTCATCTAAAATAACAAACGCATCATCTAATGTACGTCCACGCATATAAGCTAAAGGCGCAATTTCTACGACGCCGCGCTCCATTAAGCGGTTGGTATGTTCGACGCCAAAAACTTGATAAAGCGCATCATACACTGGACGTAGATAAGGATCCACTTTTTCTTTTAAATCCCCTGGCAAAAAACCTAGGCTTTCACCAGCTTCAATGGCTGGTCTGGTCAAAATGATTCGTTCGACTGAGCCCTTTTTTAAAGCCGCAATGGCTAGAACAACAGCTAAGAAAGTCTTTCCAGTCCCTGCTGGTCCGATCCCAAAAGTAACATCATGTTTATTTATCGCATCAATATACCTTTTTTGTCCTAAATTTTTAGCGCGAATAGGCTTTCCATTATAATCTTTAATAATTTCTTTTTCATACATTTCAATAAAGGAGGATAATTCCCCTTGCTTGGCTAAATTTAAAGCAGAAACCACATCAGGCGTAGCAATTTGGATTCCTCGTTTAATTAATTCTTGCAAAGACTGAAAAACAGCAACCACTAAATCAACGCTTGCCTGGTCTCCTTGAATTTGAATGGTTTCTCCGCGAGCACGAATGGTCGTGTTCGTTGTTTCTTCCATTAGACTAACGTGTTTATCATGGGTGCCCAAAAGTAGGTCCATGTCTTGCGGTTGTGTTACTTTTAATTCAAAAGACGTAAAATCTTCCGTCAAAAAACTCGCTCCTTTTACTACAGCGGTTCGTCTTTTCTTACTGACTGTTTCGCTGTTTCCATCCATTTAATGATTTATTTTCACCAGCGGCATCTACAAGCCGCATTTATACTACCATATCATACCACAGAAAAACCAAAAGAAAAATTGCTTTGGGCTATAACAAACAAATAAAGCTGTTGTAAGAATTGTAAGTCTTACAACAGCTTCTATCTTTATTTTTGATTTAATAACTCTTTAACGATCGCATTCACTTGGTTACCATCAGCTTTGCCTTTTACTTTAGGCATCACCACACCCATAACTTTGCCAAATTCTTTCGGTGAACTAGCACCTGTCTGTTCAATGGCATCACTAATAATGGGACGAAGATCTTCTTCGGTTAACTGAGTGGGTAAGTATTTTTCTACAATCGCAATCTCGCTTTTCGTTTTTTCAGCTAAATCATCGCGGCCAGCTTGTTCAAATTCGGCCAAAGAATCACGACGTTGTTTCATCTCACGTGAGATAATCGTTAATTCTTCTTCCTCAGTCAAGTCACGGCCTAGATTGATCTGTTCATTTTGCAACGATGTTTTGAGCATGCGGATGACTTGTAAAGACTCTTTATCCTTATTCTTCATAGCAGCTTTTAGATCATCGTTTAACTTCGTAAGCAGTGTCACACTACCAGCTCCACTTCTTTACAGATGAAATTAATATTTTTTACGTTTTCTAGCTGCTTCAGATTTTTTCTTACGTTTCTCACTTGGTTTTTCGTAGAATTCACGTTTCCGAGATTCTTGCAATGTACCTGCTTTCGAAACGGAACGTTTGAAGCGACGAAGAGCATCATCAAGAGATTCGTTGTTATGAACGACTGTTTTTGACATATAATTCCCTCCCTCCGAGCTCAAGTAGTAACCGTCTTTGCTATTAGAAAAAACTATCCAATAACAACACTGTCCACTAAAATTATAGCTAAGACGAGAAAATGTGTCAAGCTGTTTTAACCAAAAGGTCTAGCTATTTTTATAGTATATCATCATTCTTCTTATGTCTTAGTAGAACAAATGGATCAGTTGTAATTTTTAGCGTTTTCCATCATACTTAAAAAAAGTCTCACGAATTTTCTGATAAAGGAGTCGACATTATGAAAAAAATAAAAAATCTTTTTCTTTTATTATTCTGTTTCCTATTTTTAACTGGGTGCTCTTCTTTACCAGGTTTGCCTTCCAATAAAGATTCTGATGTTATCTCTATCACAGGTGGAGTTACGACCGAATCGCAAATTTTAGCTAGTCTCGCCAGTGGTATGATTGAACATTACACTGATTATCGGACCAGTATTATTAACAATTTAGGGACAGCTCAAATCGACCAACAAGCTTTGCTTAATGGAGACGCTGATATTTCTGCAGCTAGATATACGGGTACTGATATTATCACAATTTTGCAAATGGATGCCATTAAAGATCCAGAAGAAGCTTTTGAGGTATCCAAAAATGAAGTGATGGCTCGTTATAATCAATATCGCTTTCCTCCGTATGGATTTGACAATACATTTGTCTTTTTAGTACGGAAAGATACAGCTCAAGAGTACAACTTAGAAAAGGTTAGTGATTTAGAGGCAATTGCTGATCAAGTAACCGTTGGAACAGATCGTCCATGGATAACGCGAGCTGGGGATGGTTACCCCGGTTTTATTCAAGAATATGGTTTTGAGTTTGACAAAATGTTGCCGATGCAAATTGGACTTGTTTACGATGCAGTAGCAGCTGATCGAGTAGATGTCGTCTTAGGTTATTCCACAGATGGTCGAATTGCTAGCAATAATTTGGTGATGTTAGAAGATGATAAGCAGTTTTTCCCGCCATATGATGCAACAATGATCGCCAATCAAAGCTTTTTAGATCAATACCCTGAAGCTAAAGATGTTTTAGATAGGCTAGTGGACACGATCGATACAGAAACAATGCAAGAACTAAATTATGAATCCGATAATAATTTAGTTGAGCCTTCGATCGTCGCTGAACAATTTTTAGAAGAAAATGACTATTTTGAAGATCAATAAAAAATCTTTCAAGCACAGTTATTCCTTTGCTTGAAAGATTTTTCTTATTTCTTACTATCTTCATCAAATGGGAGTTTTTCGATTAAAACTTCATTTACTCGTCGGTTTTGGGCGTTAAGTACAGTAAAATATAAATGATCGAAAACAAACGAATCATTGGTTGCGGGGACTTTTTCTAATTGTTCAATAACAAAACCACTCACGGTATTCGAGAGCCATTCTTCGTTGGTATGAATATTAAATAAATCAAACATTTTGTCTAAAGAGTAAGACCCTTTGATTTTATAAGTTTTTCCTTCTTCAACAACTTCTACTTCTTTTTGTACCACATCTGTTTCATCCCAGATTTCTCCGACAAGTTCTTCTAAGGCGTCTTCCATCGTAGCAACGCCCAGCGTTCCTCCGTATTCATCCACAACAACAGCCATATGGTTTTTATCACGTTGCATCATTTTCAATAAATCTGACAATTTCATAGTTGGTGGAACAAATAATACTTCAGAAAGCAGGCTTTCAATCGTCGGAACTTTCGAGTCTTTTCTTGTCTTTACTCGCAAATATCGATGAAAGTTTTTTTCATGTAAGACACCAATCACGTTATCTATCGTCTCTTCATAGACAATTAAGCGAGAGTACACATTTTGTTCAAAAACCTGTTCAATTTTTTCATCAGATTCTTCAATATCTATTCCCATCACGTCCACTCTGGGCGTCAAAATTGAAGAAACGTCGACATCGTCAAATTCAATAGCTGCTTTAACTAAACGACGCTCATCATATTCGATACTGCCCTCCATTTGAGCTTCATCCACCAGAGAAAGTAGTTCTTCTTCACTAATAGATTGAGTAGCTCCAACTGGGACCAGTTTTTTAACAAATTGCTGCCACTGGCTTAACAACCAAACAAGTGGTTTAAAAAGAAACATTAAAAGTTTTAAGATAGGAGTCGACAATTTTGCCACACGTTCTGGAGCCAATTTTGCCAGTAATTTAGGTGCAATTTCGCTAAATAGTAACAAAAGTACAGTGGTAGCAATCGTCGCGATTGTCGCTCCATATCTAGGAAAAAGGTTAACAAAAAAGACGGTTGCAATAGCTGATCCAGCGATATTCACCAAATTGTTCCCTATTAAAACAGTAGATAGTAATGCTTCAAATTTCTCTTGTAATTTCATTGTTTCTCCGGCTCTTTTATCCCCATCTTTTGCTTCATTTTTTAAACGAATTTTACTTAATGAAGTAAAAGCAGTTTCTGAAGATGAAAAATAGGCTGACAAAAGTATGCAAATAATAAACAAAATAATGCTTGTTAATTGACTCGAATCCATATAGCAGATAATTCCCCCTTTATAATTGTTAAGTTAAAAAATTTTGGTAGCGGATGCTATTTAGTAGCTACCCTTTCGTTTATTCTTAAGCCACGTTTTGACAAGCTTCACAATGCCCGTAAATTTCAAAACGATGATCTTCAATTGTACAGCCAGGTAACTGATCTTTAAAAAAGCTCATCGGACAAGTTGTCACTTCTTTTGTTTTTCCGCATATCGTACAAATAAAGTGGTGATGATGACTTTCAGCTCCTTGAAGTGAACAATTAAAGCAAAACTTCATCTCACCTTCTAATTCCGTATCTTCTAAAATCCCGATGGCCGCAAAATCACGTAAATTACGATAAATGGTGTCATAACTGATACCAGAGTATTTTTGAGCTAAAAAATCATGTAATTCTTTTGCTGATACATATCGATTTGTTTTTGCTAAGTAGGAAATGATCGTTTCTCTTTTCTTTGTATTCTTAAAACCATAGGCCTTCATTTGTTGCATCGCTGCATTAATCGCTGTTTGATTTTCCATCTCATTTTCCTCCAAACCAAAATCATTCCGATTTCATTTTTGCATTTATGTTATAATAATCCTAATTAAATTGCAAGCGAGGGATAAAAAATGACAGAAGAAAACGATAAAACGAATGTAACGATATTTGTAATTTCAGACTCCGCCGGAGAGACTGCCTCAAAACTAGCACAAGCAACCATGGCACAATATCCTGCAGTCGAATTCAATTTATTTAGACGCACGTTCATTACAACAGATAACTCCTTAATTAAAGCATTAAAAGATGCAAAAAAGCATGATGCTATCATCTTGCATACACTAATTAATAAACATTTGGTAAAAATCGCGCACCAATTTTGCCAAGAAAATCAACTCTATCAATTTGATGTCTTGACGCCTCCTGTCTCAGAAGTTGCTAAAAGAACAGGAGCAGAGTCACTAGATGAACCTGGGGCGATGCATCATTTAGATAGGAACTATTTTAAACGTATTAAAGCGATGGAGTTTGCCGTAAAATATGATGACGGAAAAGATCCCCGCGGCTTTTTAGAAGCTGATGTCGTATTGCTTGGTGTCTCCCGCACATCCAAGACACCTTTAAGTCTATTTTTAGCAAATAAAAACTTAAAAGTAGCAAACCTGCCGATTGTTCCGCAAGCGCATATCCCCAAACAAATTTGGGAAGTTGATCCAAACAAAATTGTTGGTTTAACAAATGATCCAGAATTACTTAATACGATCCGTAAAGAACGCATGGTAGCCTATGGATTAAATCCTGATTCTGCTTACTCAGATATAGATAAGATTAAAGAAGAGCTAAACTTTGCTAAAGAACTTTACGAAAAATTAGGTTGTATTATTATTAATGTCGCTTCATTGTCAATTGAAGAAACGGCTTCTGTTATTATGAACGAGTTGGATTTGGAAGATCATGGCTATTATGGATCGGAAGAAGAAATTGAAGATATTTAAAGAAGGGTTTTGGCATTTTTGTCAAAACCCTTCTTATTAAAATACTTGTACGCCTTCTCGATCAAAAGATAGTTGTTCAATTCGCGCCGAACCGCCCATTTGTTCTAGTTCATAAGTAATTAAATCTGCTTTTTCTTCACTGGTTAAAACTAATACAGTAGGTCCCGCCCCACTAAGAAAGGCAGCGTAACCTCCATTTCGTTTGACAATTTGTCGAATTGTTCCTAGATGAGGAACAAATTTTTCTCGATAAGCTTCATGCCAGCGATCTTGTTCCATCATTTGACCAGCCAGTAATAAATCACCGTTTAAAACAGCTGCGATCATCACATTAGCAATGGAACTAGCTTTAACTGCTTCTGAAAAAGAGAGAGTTTCAGGAAGCACGCCACGGCTTTCCTTAGTTAATACCTGCGAGTTGGGAATATAAGCAATAACCCGACACTCTGGAAAATAGTGTTTTACATAATGAACAGTCGGTTTATTTTCACTGAAAAAATAACTAGCAACCACAAAATCCCCACAAATAGCTGGCGTACAATTGTCAGGATGGCCTTCAATGGAAGTCGCAATCTCAATTTTTTGTCTTTCTGTTAAGTTTAAATTTTCCAGCCGATTTGCCAGTTCAATGCCTGCGACAATAACGGAAGAACTACTTCCTACCCCACTTGCGATAGGAATTGAAGAAGACATTTTTACATGATGAGGCTTCAAAGCAGGTGCAACTGTTTGCGCTGCTTGTACGAGAAGATTTTGTTCATCTTGAGGAATCGTCTTCCCTAGTTCGTGCTCAACTGTCCACTTTGTATCTTCTTTTATGACTTCAATCGTTAAATACCTTGATAAAGCAAGGCCACATGAATCAAAACCAGGACCTAAATTAGCGCTGGTAGCCGGAACACGGATTTTCATTTTCTACTTCCCCCAGACATTTAAAATTTGTTTGATATGGCTGACTTGTCGTAATTGTTCCAGCAATGAATTTTTTTGTTCCAATGTTAGTCGACCTGTAATAAAGGCAATTTCTCCATTTTCTTGCTGTTGTTCTAACCGTATTGGTTCTATCTGTTGCTTTTTCAAAAATGTGAATATATCAACACTGCAATCTGAAAGTAAGAAATAATAACTAGCAACTACCTCTTTGTAGGATTCACCTTTTGGCAAATCCGCTCTACTCATTTGTAATGCTGGAAGGTCAGACATTTCATTTTGCGTAATTTTTACTATATCTGTGAGCACACTAGCTGCTGTTGGCATTGCTCCAGCGCCAGGTCCATAAAGCATGGAAGATCCAATGGCCTCGCTTGTAATAAAAACGCCGTTCATTTCATTTTTTACAAATGCTAATGGGTGCGATTGAGGAATAAGGACCGGTGATACCGCAGCGTAAATTTTTTCTGCCATTTTTTCTGCTTGAGCTACTAGTTTAACCTGATAGCCAAATTTTTGAGCATAAAAAATATCTGCTTGTGTGATTGCGCGTATCCCATTCATTTGCACATCGCTTAATGACAAATCTCTACCCAATGCTAGTCGTACTAAAATAATTAATTTATATACAGCATCCCACCCGTCTACATCATTTGACGGGTCCGCTTCTGCAAATCCAGAAGCTTGAGCTGCTTTTAATGCTTCTGTGTAAGAAATTCTCGATTCAGCCATTTGAGTTAGCATGAAATTGGTTGTGCCGTTTAAAACTCCCTGTATCCCTGTAATTTCATCGACCATAAAACTGCTATTTAAATTTTGTAAGATGGGAATACCACCAGCCACGCTTGCTTCATAAAATAAAGAAACATCATTTTCTTTAGCAATTGCCGTTAATTCATTACCAAACTGGGCAATTAAATCTTTATTGGCTGTAACCACATGCTTTTTTTGTTGTAATGCTTGTGTGATCCATTTTTTAGCAGAATCAACGCCGCCTATTAGTTCGACCACAATATCAATGTTAGGATCATCGAGAATTTCAGCGATGTCGGTCGTTAATGACAGTTGCTGCTTTTTTGCTTGTACTTGTTTATTTTCCTTGGAACGTACTAATACTTTTGCAATCGAAAAACTTAAACCCGTCTGTTGTCTGATTTTTTCTTGGGCAGCTTCTAAGTTTTTGACAAGGCCATTTGCCACAACACCTAACCCTAAGACAGCG
This sequence comes from Tetragenococcus sp., assembly GCA_030462125.1. Lineage (GTDB taxonomy): Bacteria > Bacillota > Bacilli > Lactobacillales > Enterococcaceae > Tetragenococcus. Next base: position 2,867 of record JAKDZT010000008.1, on the reverse strand, counting down.
ATCTTTACTTCTTTTTCCATACTTACTCCTTCAAGGTGTCATCAAACCTGAAATATTCGTGAGCTTTTCTTATCAAGGACATTAATTTGGCAAACTTTTGTCCTATAGCACAGAATAGGACATTACTTTGCTATTATTTTGTCCTATAGTTCAGAATAGGACATTCTTTCGAACAACTTTTGTCCTATAATCGTGATAAAAGCCTCTAAAATGCCTTTTTTCACCAATATAGGACATTAATTTAGTTACCTTTTGTCCTAAAACGCTGAATAGGACAATAGTTTGAACCTTTTTTGTCCTATATCATCAAATAGGACACTTTTTTGGCGAACTTTTGTCCTCAATAAAAATTTCAAAGCGCTCTAATTCTCAGGTTAGAAACACTTTCATAAACTTCTAAATTACTTGTCTAAGCATAACAAAATTCTACTTAGAAAAAAAGAACTTTCTGCTTGAAAGTCCTTTTTTAGCGGTGATGAATGTGTTTAAAAGTTTGTTCTAGAATATCTAAAATGTGGGCGTCATCGACACTATATAATATCGCTTTGCCTTGCCTTCTCGTTTTTACTACGCGGTTGTCGCGCAATAATTTCAATTGATGAGAAACAGCAGATTGTTCCATACCTACTTCATTAGCAATCGTTGTCACATTTTTTTCGCCTTCTTTTACTGCTAGTACTATTTTTAAGCGTGTCACATCACTTAGTACTTTATAAATTTGACTGACGTGTTCGATATCTTGAATCGGTGCTTTATCCATAGCGGCCCCCTCTACTGGCTTTTCATGTGAAGAAAACTAGGACAAAAATCAGCCTGATCCTTGTCCCAGTTAAATTTTACTTACTAAGTCTAGCAAGAAACGTTTCTATTATACAACTAATTTTCCGTAATTTCATTGATAGCAGCTTGTAACAGTTCAATTTTTTGTTGAGCACGTTCATCCGAATCAGCTCTCACGCCAATATAAAACTTAATTTTGGGCTCGGTACCCGAAGGCCGAATTGCCAACCAGCTGCCATCTTCTAAGGTGTATTTCAAAACATCAGCTGGAGGCGTCGTGATTTCTTCAGTTTCGCCAGCTACATTTTTACGAATCAATTGTTGAAAATCTTCCGTTTGAACGACTTTAATGCCTGCAAATTCAGTGGGCGTTTGTTCTCTAAAAGATTTCATTAAAGCAGTAATTTGAGCAGAACCTTCTTGTCCTGTCTTAGTCAACGAAATCGTTTTTTCTGCGTAATAACCATATTCGGCAAAAATTTCTTGTAAGGCGTCATATAGCGTCTTCCCTTGCTTTTTATAAGCAGCTGCCACTTCGGCTAACAAAACAAGTGCTTGTAAAGCATCTTTATCTCGTACAAAAGGTTGAACTAAGAAACCATAACTTTCTTCAAAACCAAAGATAAAGGTGTGGCTTTGATCAGATTCAAATTCTTTAATCTTTTCGGCAATAAATTTGAATCCCGTTAAGACGTTAACCATCGGTACGCCATAACTTTGAGCAATTGCTGTGGCTAATTCACTAGAAACAATTGATTTTAAAATCACCGCATCTTCTGGTAGAGCGTTTGTTTTTTTCCGAGCTTCCAAAATATACCGAATGAATAAAGCGCCAATTTGGTTACCACTTAACACTTTGTACTCCCCGTTAGGCATACGCACTGCAGCACCCAAGCGGTCTGCATCAGGATCTGTCGCGATGAGTAGATCAGCATTTTCTTTTTTCCCTAAACGCATCGAATACTCAAACGCGGAAGCTTCTTCTGGATTGGGCGATTTCACCGTTGAAAATTCAGGATCAGCTACCGCCTGTTCAGGTTCTAAAATAAATTCTTTAAAACCTGCTTGTTGTAAAGCTCTTTCACCTAGCATTTTTCCTGTCCCGTGTAAGGGCGTATAAACTAATTTTAATTGATCTCCCATTTCATCAATCACATTTTGATCGATAGTGACGGTACTCAACTCAGCTAAATAAGCCTGGTCGACTTCTTCACCGATCATCGTAATAAGGCCGGCTTCTTTAGCCGCTGTTTCTGACATCACGGGAATAGTTAGAGGATTATCTACTTCCCGAATTAAGGCTGTCACAAGATCAGCATCGGCTGGCGGCATTTGTCCTCCATCTTCACCGTATACTTTGTAGCCATTATATTCTGGCGGGTTGTGAGAAGCTGTAATCATAATTCCTGTAAATGTTCCTAAGTAACGAACCGCAAAAGATAATTCCGGTGTGGGCCGTAAACTTTCAAAAACATAGGCAGGAATATTATTATAAGCTAATATTTTAGCTGCTTCTAAGGCAAATTCTTGGGAAAAGTGTCTAGAATCATAGGCAATAGCCACTCCTCTGCTAGCAGCATCGAATCCTTGTTTGACCATAAAGCGTGCTAAACCTTCCGTTGCTTGACGAACGGTATAAATATTCATTCGATTAATACCGGGACCTAAAATACCACGCATCCCCGCCGTACCAAATTCCAGCGGAGCATAAAAGGCATCTTCTAACTCCGTCTCGTTTTCTTTTAGCTTGTCTAATTGGTCTTTTAAATGACTATCCAGAAAATCATCATTGGCCCATTGTTCATAAATATCCTTCCAGGACATAACAAACCACCTCTTTATTTATTTTGTCCATTCAATTATACCATAATCTGATAACATTCAGTTCCCAAGGTGCAAAAAAGTAAGTTTTATATACCAAATACCCCCATATCAGACGACTATGACATCGTATCTGGTACAGGGGTCGAAATATGTTGTTTAATATTTTTCTTGCAGCTTTTAATCGTTAGTTAAGTCTTCGCCATTTGTCGCGATAACTTTTTTATACCAATCAAATGATTTTTTCTTCGAACGATTCAATGTCC